>JAHDFV010000246.1 GCA_020627985.1 Saprospiraceae bacterium | reverse complement strand
TTTAAAGGTATAAGAAAGAAAAGAAAAATCACCATTGATTATACTTGAGGAATAATAAATATAACTCCCTAACAAAATGACAATATTATAAATTAGAATAATTAGAATTTCTAAGGGGATAGACCATTTTTTCCATTTATGGAGTAATTTATTTTGGATAGGAATTAATAAGATATACCCTAAAAAAGCAATAACACTATATACTGGCATTGTATATAATCGAACATCTATTGATAAATCAGCAGTATCGAAAGGAGCTATTAGTACTAAAAAAATGTATAGCCATATAGCAATGACTAAAGCAATATAAAAATGATGTTTACTAGAAGTGTTTAAAGATAAAGAAGACATTGATTATAAGTTACGTCAAATTCAACTCAAGCACAATTAATCATTTAAATGTTTCCAAAGTAAATCTTTTAATTCTACTAATCCCTGTTGCGCTACAGCTGAAATAAATACATATGGTATTCCTTTAGGAAAATCAGGTTCAATCATTTCTTTTAATTCATCATCCAAAAGATCTGATTTTGTAATAGCAAGTACTTTAGGTTTATCCAACAATTCTGGATTGAATTGTTTTAATTCATTCATGAGAATTTCATACTCTTTTTTAACATCATCGGTATCTCCAGGAATCATGAATAATAGGGTAGCATTCCGTTCTATATGCCGTAAAAACCGGTGACCGATTCCTTTACCTTCATGTGCATTTTCAATAATACCTGGAATATCTGCCATTATGAAAGACTGATCATTCCGATAAGAAACGATCCCTAAATTGGGAGTAAGTGTAGTAAAAGGATAACTTCCAATCTTAGGTTTGGCAGCTGTAATTACAGATAAGAGTGTCGATTTTCCAGCATTTGGGAAACCGACCAATCCTACATCTGCTAATACTTTAAGTTCTAATATTTTCCACTCTTCTTTTCCTTCTTCACCTGGCTGTGAATATCGAGGAGATTGATTGGTTGACGTTTTGAAATTAGCATTACCTAACCCACCTCGTCCACCAGCTGTAAGGATTCTTGTTTCACCGTCTTCTAAGATTTCATAATGAACTTCCCCTGTTTCTGCATCCTTTGCCACTGTTCCAAGCGGAACATCCAAAATAATATCTTTTCCATCTGCTCCATGTTTATGATCTCCTGTCCCTGCACCTCCAGGACTGGCAATGATGTGCTTTCTATACTTCAAATGAAGTAGTGTCCACATTTGCGCATTACCTCTTAGAATGATGTGTCCTCCTCTTCCTCCATCTCCACCATCTGGACCACCTTTAGCGGTTAATTTGTCTCTACGAAAATGCGCAGAACCGCCACCGCCTTTTCCAGACCGACAACAAATTCTTATATAATCAACAAAATTCTGTTCTGCCATTTTTTATCATTTCTAAAAAAAATGTCATTGCACCGATGGATACAATGACATTTTAATGTATTTCCTTTAAAATTTATACTTCTTCAGTTTGCGCTTCTATTCTATGGCAAATTCTGTCAAATACTTCTTCCATTGAACCCACACCATCTACTATGAATGCTTTATCAACTTGAGCATAATGTAATGCAACAGGTATTGTTTCATTTTTATACACTTGTATTCTATCGGCAATAATAGCTGGATCTTTGTCATCTGCTCTACCAGAAGTTTTACCTCTTCCTAGTAAACGTTCTGTTAACTCATCATCAGGTACTCTTAGTTCCACTAAACAAGTAATACTTTGATCCATTTCTTGCATTAATGTGTCCAAAGCTTTCGCTTGAGGTACAGTTCTTGGAAAGCCATCAAATATAAATCCTTTTACATCAGGGTTTGCTTCTACTTCATTTCTTAAAATTCCGATAGTTACACTATCGGGTACTAATTGCCCTTTACTTGAATAGCTCACTGCTTCTAGCCCAAGAGGAGTTTTATTTTTGATTTCTTTTCTAAATAAGTCTCCTGTAGAAATATGGTGTAAACCATATTTTTCTACAATAAAGTTAGCTTGAGTTCCTTTTCCAGATCCTGGAGGGCCAAAGAGTATTAAATTGATCATTAAATTATAGAGTTTTTTGTTTCCAATAACTGCTGCAAATTTATAACATTATAATGAGAAATTAAGTTGAGCTTAAAAAAGACTTTTTCCTCAAAGTAAAAAGGAGCCAAAAGATAAATCTTTTAGCTCCTTTTTTGCGCTATTTAGGAATAGCTCTTCGGTATTACTGATGGTATATCTATATCGTGTGGATAATCCAATTCTTTTTCTAATTCTTCATCGGTCATTTCTTGATATTTATTTTTATCATCAATTACTGTTTTAGGATCAATATCACAATTTTCAGATAAAGCTGGAACATTTTTCTTACCGTTTAATTTATCAGAGAATCCTTTCAAAGATTTAACGCCAATATCTTCATTCACTAATTCTGCTACAACAGCTAGAATTGGAGTTCTTAATCCAGAAGCATGCCCTAATTCCTGTAAAGCATTCATATTATCTTTTCCTTTTCTAGTATACGTTTCTTTAAGAGATACAAAATCAAACACAGACCGGATGCCTACATCATGTGCTTTATCAATATCATCTTTCATATAGCAGAGTAATTTGGCTTGACCAATCCAATCCAATAATTGTCTGGCTTCAAATGGGGTTCTTAACAACATTTGAATTAGACTTACTTGTGCTAAATTTTGAGCATTATCAATACCTTCTTCCCAAAGTCTTTCTCTGTGAGAAACACTTAAGCCTCCGATATTTTTTAAATGCAATTGATTGTTATTTATGTCTTTTCCACTAAAAACACCTCTCATTAATTCTATAATATAACTAAAGAATCGCTCTGGTAGTGTTCCTGCAACAAATGCTAAAGCTGGCACAAAAGCACTATTGAATTCAAGGTTACCAAAGATGTTAACTTCACTTGAAATGAAAGAGAAAATTAATGCAATGGCACAAGCAAATAACATTCTAAAAGCAGCTTTATAAAATAGAATTGGAGTAATATCTGCTTTTGATAATCTACGAACCATATTAGAAGAAGCCCAAAGGAAAGCTCCCATAAAACCCCAAGCAATCGTAGCTATACTTCTTCTTTGAATATCATGAACAGAAATATTGTTTAAATCTAAATTTTCAATACTTAGATTACCAAAATACATGCCCATAAAAAAAGGATTATGGCTGAAGGTTTTAGATGTTTCGACAATTTGCCCTGCAGCATTTGTTGTTTCTACAAACAAGTGTCCAAAAAATTCGGTAGGAAATAAAAAAATGGAACTAAGTACTGTACTCGTTATTGTGTAAAAAGCGAGGGGTAACATATAATTGGAGCTTTTCATAACCGTACTTGGTTTTCGCTCTACTTTCTTGCCTCCTATCTCTTCATATTTCTTCTTAAGTCCAAAGGTTTCTACAACTTTGGCATATTCATTATCTTTTTTTCCCATTTTAAAAAAACGAAAAGACAAAAAGACAATTAACCCAAATCCATTCACTATAAAAGCAAATAGGACTTTTACAATAACTTCCATTATCATAATAAATTATTTTGTTTAGTATAAGCTTAAAAGACAATCACTTGTCTTTTATTTCCCTAGCATGTCGTATTAAAAGTAATGTAAATATAATCTATATAAAAAATTAAGGATCTGTTTCCACTTAATTCCAGTTAAAATGTAGCTTTTATAGGTCTTTCTTTACTAAAAGAGGGAGTATTTATTAAATTTATACCATTATTTAATCGCTGATATTCCTATTTAAATGATAGATAATGTCTAAATGAAAAATCATAAAATGAAATATATCTACTCGTTGATCTTAGTTTTTAGTTTCGCTTTTCATAGCCATGCTCAAATGTTTGAACATGAATTGATTCAAACATTTACGATTTCTGATATAGAACAAGTCATGGAAGATTTAGGTTTGCCTCAAGGATTAATCCCTGTTAATTATGAAGTAGATGTTTATAAAGTGTTGTACAATACTCCTTATCGTCATCCTGATTCTTTAGTCCAAGCCAGCGGTGCTATATTTATTCCTAAAAACGTAGATTGCCCTTTACCCATAGCCAATTATGCTCATGGAACTCAGTCTCAACGATCGGCAGCTTCAAGCAATCTTAGTGGAGGGCAGTGGGATGTTAGTCTTTTATTTGCAGGTGGGTTTGGATATATGATTACAAGTCCAGATTACATTGGATTAGGAGATGCAGATCCTAGTGTAAAAGTACACCCCTACACCCATGCATTTAGTCAAAGTCATACTGCTATCAATATGATCCGTTCTGGACGCCAATTGGCTGATATTTTAGATGTTACTTTAAATGATCAAATTTTCTTATATGGTTATTCTCATGGTGGATTTGCCACTGTTGCTACACATCGATTAATAGAAGAAGAATATCCTGAGGAATTTCATATTGCCGCTTCTGCCCCAATGTCTGGTCCTTATGATTTAATCGGTGCTCAAGTCGATTTAATTATTTCTACTGAAGAATATGCAACTCCTGGTTACTTGCCTTATATCGTATTAGCCTATAAAGAATTGTTTCCTGACTTATTAGTTGATTTTGAGATTGAAGATGTTTTTGTTCCTCCATATGATACTTTACTTCCCAATCTATTTTATTCGGGAGATTATGGAATCGGTTATATTAATAATCAATGTGAACCTGTACCTAGAGATATGATTAATCCTACCATTATGACAGATTTCGAAACAGATTTAAATCACCCATTGCGGCAAGCCTTAGCTCAAAGTCATATGTTAGATTGGGCTCCTCAAGCTCCTATTAAATTAATGTATTGCAATGGTGATGAACAAGTAACTTATTTGAATTCAGAGTTAGCATATGACGCTTGGATTGCCAATGGATCGACTCAAGTAGAAAAGATTGATTTTGGTGCTTTTTCACATAATGATTGTGCGCAATATGCCTTCTTAAATGGTATTCAATATTTTGATTCCTACAAGGTGTGTTATAATGTAAGTAACAATGATATAAAAAAAGAAATTATTAATGTTTATCCAAACCCATCTACCGAAAATATTAGATTTGAAGGTTTGTCTTCTGATGCTCCTATTCGGATTTCAAATGCTATGGGGCAAATGATATTTTCAGGAAGTTTAACTCAAGGAAACTTAAATATATCTTCCTTACAAAATGGAATTTATTTTTTCGAAATAAATGAAGATTCATCTGACATAGTGCATATTGGAAAATTCACAATCATGAAAAATTAAATAAAAAAAGAGGCGGAATTAATTCCGCCTCTTTTTTTATTTAATGGTATCTCTTTGCCCAGTATCATGATTAATGATGATTATCTCCTCATCAAATGTTTGGGGATCAAAAGTAATAATTGTATCAATTCCTGTTTTTATATCTTCTTCCTGTTTAGGTTTCAAATTATTAATTTCTTTTACTTCTACTAAAGTGATTACTTCTTCATAAGTATCTGGATCGAAAGAAATAAAAGTATCAATTATCATTCCTTCAACTATTTCTTCTTCAATTACATCTCTTGAAATATATTCAATCGTCTCATTTTTAGTTAAAGGATCATAAGAAATAATCGTATCCCATTCTATTTTTTCATTATTGGGTCCAAGAGAATCAATTTGAATTAATGCAACGTTATACGCATCAACTGAATGGTGAATTTCCTGTTTCGTGTACATAAAAAAAGACGATACAATTGAGAAAAAACTTGCTATTTTCCAAAAATTTATGGTTTGAATTAAATTCATTTTATTTAATTTAAAGTGTAAAATATTTTATAATTGTATTGAGATTAAATATTAAAATTTTCTTGCAAGAGTATAATTTTTCATTAATTTCCAAATACATCATCATAACGGCTTTTAAATAAAAGGTTACA
>JAHDFV010000010.1 GCA_020627985.1 Saprospiraceae bacterium | reverse complement strand
ATTGTAACTGTTGAATCACAGCCTAAATAATTACTTAAGATTTCTATTCCTGAACTATTTGTTTCATTATAGGTTTGTCCATTCACAATTATTGAATATCCATCGTCTTCACAACCAACATAAACTTCTTTCCAGGAACTATTAAAATTATAAGTCAAATCTATTGAAACAATACTATCACAACCATTGGCATTTGTTAGTACTTGCGTACCTGATGGATTGGTTTCATTATACGTTTGTCCATTTACATTTACTTCATAACCATCTCCCTCACAACCTAAATAATATTCTGTTCCAATACTATGAGGATAGTATATCAAATTGATCGTTACGGTGGAATCACAACCTAAATAGTTAGTTAATATTTCTGTACCTGATGGATTGATTTCATTATACAGAATGCCATTTACATTTACCTCATAACCATCACCTTCACAACCTATATACATTTCATCTCCAATAGAATTAGAATTTTCTGTAACAGTGTGTTCAGCGGTACTTGTGCAACCCACTCCATTCGTTACAGTAACAGTGAATGTTCCTGTTGTTACAGAAATTGTTTGTTGGATTATTCCATTTCCCCAATCGTAAGTAATTGGTATATTTGTATCTGTAGTGGAAGCTGTTAAAAGGGATTTAACACCTGGGCAAGTTTCTGTATTACCAGAGATTATTGCTGTAGGATTTTCATAAACATGAACCCCTATATTTTTGCTATTGGTACAACCATTATTATCAGTAATTGTTACTGTATAAACAGTTGTAGAAAAAGATTCTTCTTCAAAGGATTCATTTCTAAAATCACCTTCATTCCACCAAGAAAGAATTTGAACTTCTTCCGTTGGATTAGTAACAATAATATAAATATCTGCATTGATTTGATCAGGATGCCAATTGAAATAAATTATATCAAAATTACCTATTCCTAAAGCATTAAATTCAGCCTCTATATTCGTAATATTTTCTGGAACAAATTGAACTGCACCAATGGCCCATTGATATGTATTTTGATCTGTAATAATTTGATCTAATCCTACATTATTATCATTCGAGGTATCAAGTATTAATGTTTTTTGCAATACATAAGATGTTCCAGAAGGCAGTGAATTAGTATTTACAGAAATTGTAGGAGAATTTGATCCTGTATTCCATGTATAAGAATTTCCTCCTGATGCTGTAAGTGTGGTGGTTTCTCCATAACATAAAATCGTATCTCCAGTAATATTAATTGTTGCAGGTGGCAAATCATTAATGATATGTTCTGCAGAACCTGTACATCCATCCGATTCCGTAACTGTTACTGTATAAGTCCCAACAGAAACATCGATAGTTGGATCATTAGAACCATCAGACCATAGATATTGATCATATGTTTGTACAACCGAAAGAGTTGTTGTTTGTCCTTCACATAATTCTGTTGCACCAGAAATAGTTGGTGTAACAGGATCACAATTCCTAGAATATTCTGAAGTTCTTATATAAATTTCTATCCCTAATTCAGTAGCGGTAAATGTCAAGGTTTCTGTACTTAATAAAGGAGTAGGAATGGTGTGTGTGAATGAATGATATCCATTAGCATCTGTTGTTACAGAAACTCCATTAATATATGTTTCACCTTCTTTATCATTTAAAGCTAAATTATTAGTTTTAAAGAATTGTAAAAAATATGTTGTGTTTGGTAAATAGCCGATTAACGTACCATCAACTTGTGTTGAATTTACAGCATTTAAAATTGGAATTGGAATACTATTATTTGAAGTTTGATCTAATTCAATTCCAATCAAACCATTATCATATGTTGAATTATTCAACATATAAACGGAGTCTGTATTTGAAATTTTTATACCATTGTTTCCATTATTATAAATATCATTACTTACTATTCTAGCTCTATTGGTATTTGCAATTAGAATACCTTCATCGTTGGCATCATAAATGGAAGAATTATATATCTGTACATTATTTCCTCCAATATAAACATTGGAAGAATTAGTGGTATAAATTTCACAATTATCCAAGAGTGTATTTGTACCGAAAAGAGAAAGGTTGTAACCAAAATTATCGTAAATAAAAGAATTCGTAAATGTTATATTTTTTTCTGTTAGTGTACCAACTCTTACTCCTACTGACAAATTATTAGAAATGGTACAATTATAAAAAACTAAGTCCTCACAATGTGTACCTGATGTTTGACAATTGACACCATAATTATTATTGCTTTGTGAAATTAAATTATTGAAATCTATGTTTGAAGAAGACAAAATATTACAGCCAATATCTAAATTACCAATGGTATAAACATCCGTAACAGTTCCATCAGAACAATTCGCAAAATATAATCCATAATCACCATTATCATTTACATCTGTATTAAATAAATTAATATCCGTACATGTTGCAAAAACTAATCCTCTGTTTGAATTATCATTAATTGTTGCATTACTACAAATAATTGTATTGGTATTATTGAAAGACAATCCTGTGGCTCCATTATTACTAATTACATTATTATCTAAATATAATCCTGTACCTCCTGACACAGTAATTCCAGAATCATTATTTTCAACATTATTGTTATTACAAGTGATATTGTTAGAATTCAAAATAGCCACACCATTTCCGATATTTCCAATATTAATTCCTGAAGGATTAATTCCTATCCAGTTATTATTAAAAGTTATGTTTTCGGATTGAATGATAATTCCATTGTTATTATTTCCAATAATATTATCACTAATTTCTCCAAGGCCTGTTTCATTATCAACAACAGTAACTCCCACACTTGCATTCCCCATTCCAGAAGCTATTTCTCCTAAAACATCAACTCCTACATAATTATTATTAAAATATAAATTACTTTGCGGCGAATTAGAATGATTATTAAAATAACCACTAGAATTTCCTGTTAATAAATTCCCTGTTACATCTAAATCAATGTAGGATGCATCCATATAAATACCTGCCGATCCAGAAATACCAACATTGGTAAAACCAGATTTATCTGTTCCAATAAAATTATCTGAAATTAAAATATTTTGGACTAATGATTCTCCATTTGCTTGTAGAACATCAATTGATTTGACAGAGCAGGAATTTATAACATTATTTACAATTTCAATATCCGTACAACCACCACTAACCTGAACACCTATACTCGCTGTACCAACAGCATTTGTTCCATTGGCGTTCATGTTCAAAAAATTATCTTCAATTGTAATGTTTGATAAATTAGGATTTATGTCTATTAATCTTGTTGCAGCAACACCTTGAATGACTAATCCTTTAATAAAAGAATTAGATGCATTATTATCAAAACCAAAAACTTCGTTTGAAGGAATAATACTTCCTTCAATTATAATTCGCATATCCCAATTATTACCACTGGATGATGTCCCCACTTCTAAATCACCTATAGTTCCTCCTTGAGTTGTTCCATCAATTTCAACTGTTTCTTCAATAATAGGGAGTGGTGT
The DNA here is from genome assembly GCA_020627985.1 of Saprospiraceae bacterium. Classification (GTDB taxonomy): domain Bacteria; phylum Bacteroidota; class Bacteroidia; order Chitinophagales; family Saprospiraceae; genus JAHDCE01. The sequence continues at coordinate 30,071 of JAHDFV010000010.1, read as the reverse complement.
TTTTAAAATAAATAAATGCGGACTTGCTCCTGGTACAGCAAATTGAATTTCAGTAATTCCACCTGAGGCGTTTGCTTCTTCTATTGCTGCTCTTAGTGTACAATTTCCTGAATCATCTAAACATATTCCATCACCAATATTATCATCTCCTTTATCTACATTTGAATTAACTATGAAAAGATTATTTATTTTGTCATTATGATTTTTGGCCATCGAAGTATGAATAAAGAAAACCAAAAAGAATGTTGTAAAAGCTAAGCTTTTACAATACCTTAATATTGAATTTTGTTTTGTTCTCGTTTTCATACGTATCCTTTTATTTTCAGTTGACTGAAAACTATTTTAGTACTAGACTATTTTATTTCTACTTTAATCGCTTTACTTGATTTACTTAAATCACCCTCAAAATATATGGGTTTAATAAAGTAAAACATTGGGGTTTTTTTCTTTAAATTTTCAACTTGTAAATAATTAGGATCAGGATCAATAATTTTCCATAATGACACTTCTTTTTCAGACTTTCCTCTATAAATCATTAATTCTTTTATTTTTTCCTTTTCCTTTAATTCCCAAATTATTTTTGCCGTTTTTTTCTTCTTATTAATATCTACTTCAATACTTTTTATACCATCTTTAAATAAAGCTTTTGGTTTTTTGGTAAATACTTTTTGGTAGGGAGAAGGTTCGGAATCTAAGCCTGATTCATCTGTCGCAGTCATGATATAAGCATATTGAGATTCGTATTGAAATTCTTCGTCAATATAGATTCCTAAAGAATCAGAAACTGAAAATTCTTGTATTAAAGACCAAGAAGCATCCTTATTATTAATATCTCTTTTATAAATAGAATAACTTGCTACATCATCACTTCCACTCTCCATCCATTCTAAAAGAATTTGTTTACCATCAAAAGATATTTTTCGAATAACTGGATAATCTGGAGGCATTTTATCTGGTAATTCTATCGTTAGAATTTCAGTAAAAGGAGATCTATTATTTCTATCATCTACCGCAATCATTTGATAATAGATTTCTTTTTTAATGGTTCTTAAATTTATTGTATCTGTGATAATAGTATCTGGAATTGGTGAATGTGTCATCACCGTAAATTCATCTGTTTTTCTATTGGATTCAAATAATTTATAACCCCAAAGGTCATCCTCTTTATTTTTATTCCAAGTTAATGTTACAATTCCTGCTGTATCTATTGTCCCTGTAAAACCAGTTGGCGTTTCAGGAGGCTCTAAATCTTGCCCCATGATATATAATACTTGACTAGATATATTTCTGCCATCCTTTGGTTTCATCACTATTTTGAAATAATTCTTTTTCGCAGTTAAAGGTATTTTTACTTCCCGATCTGAGGGAGAAATTTCTGTCATAACTGGAATAAATTCCCCTTTCATACTATCTGCTCTATGCACTTGATATTCTTGAATCAACCGTTCATCTTTTTTATCTGCTCTCCATTGAATTAATCCCTTATTATCTTGTGTTTGATCTGTATGATAAATAATTGGTGGCTTTCGAATTAAATCGAAACCGTAACCACTGACTGTTGAAAATTTAAAGGAAACATCACCGAAATAATCCATCCCTTTTAATCGAAACCAATAGGTTTTATAATTTTGTTGAAGAGTATCTACGTGTTTTATTGGAAATGCTTCATCTAAACCTTCTATATCATCCATTGTATTTACGAATGGCATTTCATTTAGTCGTTTATATCTATTATTATCTTCAGAAATGTCTATAAAATATCCGAAATAAATGTTTTGAAATTCTTTAGACAAAAAGGATAAACGCACTACTCTATTTCCAAATTCTGCATCCATTTTAGGAATGCCTGTAGCCTTTAAAAATCGTTCCGATTTAATAGTAATTTCTTGAGCAGAAGATACATCTGTTCCTACGTAAACTTTAATTCTATAAATTCCATAATCTTCTAATTTAGTTTTATATCCTAATCCTGAAAGTTCACAAATTTCAAATTTATAGGTACTTGAATATAAAACCAGTCCTAGTTGTAAAGAATCTACTGCTTCTTTTTTATTTTCACTATCTACGATTTCTTCTAAGTCATTTAATTCAGATCGATCTGCATAAATTAAATTCACAGCACCATTGTAGAAATCCGCCATTGTTGGTGTTTTTCCTTCAATGTATTTGCTCCATTGATCTCTTGGCAATGGTTTTATATTTTCCTTTACTACTAATCCCCCATCTTCTTTATAAATTTCAATAGTATAACCTTCTTTTTTAGAACGTTCCCATTCTAATTTAGACTGAGGTTCCCATCTGACTTTTAATTGTTTTTCTTTGACTTTCGCCATGATAGTTTGTGGCAATACAATTTGAGCTTGAATAGAGGGACCTATCCAAAATAAAATCAAAATTAATATCCAATATTTTCTTACCATTCTCTTAATCTTCATAATCTGTCACCATCGTACAAGGGAATCCACATTTTGTTCCTAATGGCAATTTAAATCTTAACTTCTTGACTACTTTTACAATTACAGTTGCTTGAACAAATGTTGGTTTGAATCCATCAAATTCAGCCATTAATCCAACCCCCAAATTTGGAATAGGTATGCAACAGACATGTCCACCATTCGTTTCTAAGAATGCCCAAAAAGTAGCTGTTAATCTTGATCCATTTAATCCCCCTGCGGGTTCCCCTGTTTCACTACATATGAGTTCACCTTTGCCATACATGAGGTAGGCAGCATTAAAGCCTACTCCTCCTTTTACATTGACTTTATATCCAGGAAAACAACTCCCAAACAATCCACTTTTTTCTTCAACGAGTTTAAACTTAGCACTTGTTCCGAATGCTAAACCAGATGCTTTTAATGGGCTTCGCCCATCACAATACATTTGTGCTTGTACAGGATCCTCTTCATTTTCTGCAGGTGGATTTATATCTGTAGCATTAGAATTAAAAAAGGCAGCGACTTCTGGATCTAAGGGAGGTGGACCAGGAATACCAGTCCCCAATAAGAAATATAAATCTGCTTGAATGTCAATACCAGCATAAGTTAGTCCTGCACTTACTGGATAAAGAGTCACCATTGAACCAGGATCCATAAATCCAGGTACTTCTAAAGATCCATCAGGATAACCTCCAACAAATAAATGCCAATCACCTCCACCAATTAATAAATCAAAGGTTCCTCTTCCTTGTAAGTTTGCCACATCAGGCAAATTCATAAAGACTTCTGCATAACCATGAAAAACAAATCCATCTTCAAAATCAAAACTTATTCCTACTTTAGCAGATATTTTATTTTCTACTTCTTGGGCTTCTTTTGCATCATCATTGTGCATTTTTTCCTCAGAGTCTTTCATTTGAGGAATCTTATCTTCAAATTTTCCAGTTGGTATGGGATGATCTATATCTAACATAAAATCACAGACACCCCAGAACATTATATTTTGGAGAGACATACCAGGTCCAAACCGAACAATAACTGTCAGTTTTCCATCTCCTACATCATTTTTAATCCCAAAACCTACACAGAATTTAATCCCTAATAATGTCGAATTATCTGGTTTATATGTTATACCTGATGTATCTACAATTTGTAGACCTGCGTTTTCAGCTGGATCTTCTCCTTCTACTGGAGGAAGACCATCTACCCATCCATTTTGTCGCATTTTGAAGAATAATCCACCACCAAATCCACTAAAATGCAGCACACTAGTAGCTGGAGTAGCTGGAGTAGGAAAAACGGGTACAAAAAGTCCACCCACATAAGCATCTACCATAAAGTATCGGTAGGTTTCTTTTCGTCCGAATACTGCCATAGCCTCTAATTTAAACTTGGCATCATTCCCTTCTTTTGCTAAAAATGTAGCTTCTAATTTTCCATAAAAACCAGTTCCATATTCTACATGATCTTTGAAGATTGCGATTGTTCCTGTTCCTTTGAATGCTGCTAAATCAATTTCTATGGTACAGCCTGAAAATTCAAAATTATCATATACCCATTTTTGAGCTCCATTTCCATCTAATGATAATTTAGAATGGATATAAAAAGTACCTTCACCTGATATTCCCCCATCACTATTTCCTATAAGATTTAATTTTAAATTAAATCCAAGTTTGCAGGTCTCTGCTCCTGTTTTTGTAAAAGAAATATTATCTATTTTAATTGGAAAATTAGCCAATTTCCCTTGGCCATCACTCTGTCCAGTATTTATTTCAATATATCCTCCTTGTTCTATATCAAAATAATTATTGGGGTTAGTACTTAAAACTAACTTATGGAATTTTAATGATGGAACCTTCAACATTTCTCCAGCTGAATTGCTCTCAAAATCATTAGGATTTCCAATTCTTAAAATACCTGACAAACGAACTGAAGGTTTAAATTCATCTTCAACACTGTTATATGCCACACCTAAAGTGAAAGTAGATAATTCTACTTCAGCTGCTTTCCAAAGGGGGAATTTCATTTTTTTAACGATCCCTGCATAAAAGCTGTAATCATAACTTACATCATTTCCATTGGTTATTTTTTCAACTGAACCTTCGTAATGTATAGGTGTGGTATTGTCAGATATTGGAATTCCTATTACTCCCGCAAAACCAAATCCAACCAAATCACTTTGAACGACTTTAATAGCAACTGAATCTAAGGAGAAAGACCATTTACTGTCCATTTTTCCTCCTCCGATCAAAGGAGCTTCTCCTACAATATAAAACTCACCTGTTACCCCTGAATTATCAATGAATAAATCTTTGGCTCCAACTTTAATTCTACATTTTTCTGCAGCTGAAGTTACAATGAGTGTACTTGAATCAATGCTTGGTTTTGGAATTTCATCTGGATGAATTTTAAAATAATCTTCTCCACTAGGTCCTCCTTTTATTTTATGAATATCATCATAATAATTTTGTACATTATGATTCAATTGTAAGCTTTCATTTAGAGCTAATCCTTCTAAAGAATTATCTGTTTCTAATGAATCTAAATATCCATAACCATCACAATCTTTTTTAAAGGGTGAGGGCAATGTAATTTCTACCATTTCAATATAAACCCCTCTCCAAGTTAGGATGTTTCCTTGTACGCCAGGGCCAATGTATGTCCCATTATCATAATAGACATTAGGTAATTCTAAAGTTTGAGGATTAGCTAAATCACTTAAATCAATATTTGCATTTCCAACATAAAAGCTAATTTGATCATATTTAGCTAAAACAAAATGATCAATGGAAATATTTTCAAAAAGCATATTATTCCAATCCTGTACTCTTGTAGCAAAATGTGCTTTTACTCTAGGAGGGTTTGCAGGATTTGTAATTGGAATAGTATCCCCCATATCATTAGTGGGTATTAGCCATTCTCTACTAAATATTATATCTGCTTCGATTCCAAATTCTTCAACACCGCCACAACCTACAGTAATATATGTACCTGTATTCGTTTCAGGATTAAATGGTGTGGCGTATTGAGACCATGCATTTAATACTATAGCTACTTTTGCGTTAGATCCTCCTAATTCAAAAGCAACATTACCTAATAAACCTAATGTTGCTGTTCCAACAAAACCCCCAGAACTTGAAAATTTTACTCCATCCGCTGCAAACATCAACTCTAAAGGTTCTTCTCCTGCTTCTTGTGGTATTATTACTCCAGCAAATATTTCTATTTCTGCATATTCTGGAAATAATTCCATTTTATTAAATACAACTCTTGTTGTAATATTTCCAATTTCTTTTTCAACTAACAGTGGTAATTCTAATAAATTTTCTCCATTTAAAGAGGCAACAATTGATGCAATATCTTTAGCTTTTGACATCACATTTCTAGCTTTTTGAATCTTTTCAGAATAACCACCTGTTCCCATTTCAACAAAAAATTGAGTAGAAAAATTTGGGTCATCTCCATTCATAACTTTTACTTCTCCCGTATTTTTTTCTATTTCATCATCAATTGCTGGAAAGTAGAATTTCTTTTTGCCTTTAATGGGTAATTCATTAGAAGGAGGAATTACTTCTTCTCCATTTTGAGATTTCTCTACTCCATTAGAAACCTTAACTAATTCTCCTTCGATTTCTTTTGATAATTCAAGAAATGTATTGAGATTTATTTTATTCGTAGGTAATGGTTTTTCTACGGGGGGTAGTGTGTTATTCGCATTAGTTCCATTTACCAAGTTAGGTAAAAACAAAATAAAAATTATGTATATTAAAACTCTCATATAACTTTATTTTACACTTAAAACAATGATTCTAATTATTTCATAAATAGAAAAATCATGTTTATTCTTTAATCAATCTTTGCATTATATAAATTTTCAATTTCGTTTAAATAAAAATCATTTATTGGCAAACTAACTAATATTGGTACACCATAACTTTCATCTTCTAGGTTAACATAAAATTGATTTTCTAAATCAAACACACTTTTATCTTTAGTAGAAAAGTATTTTTTAATATTTTTTTTTAAAAAAATATTCCTCTCATTTTTTTCTTTTATAAATGATTGAAACAAATACCAATCTCCTAATAAATTCAAAATACTTTTTGTTGAAACAATAGATTCAGGATGATTAAATAAGTCATCATTAATAAAACTATTCTTTTTATCAGACGAAACTGACAAATACTCTCCATCATCCCAATCAACACTTTTATATTTTCCTTTCATTAATAATTCTAATTTTTCAATTGTACTTACACAATCTCCTATATCCATATTCCTGATTAAAGATAAAGTTTGATTTAATTCTTCATTTTCTGTATTAATTAAAATCCCTTTACTTAAAACTCTTTCATTAGTTTCTAATTTTTCATGTTGTATTCTAACTATAAATTTGTAACTAATCATATCTATAATTAAGGTTTAGGGAACGCAGATGGAATTTTATTTGAGAAATTTACATTATCTAAAGGACCATTAATATACATCTCTACTACCATAGATAGTCCATTCTCATCTTGTACCGTTTTTCTATATGTATTTGGTGTTCCAGGTACAAGATGACTTGCATTCATTTCATGCCTTGCTTTTGAAATAAAAGCAATCGTTTCTTCTTTACTCCAATTCGCTGGCCACATACTTTTGGTAAAAGGTTTCCATCCAGGAACAACTGACCCATCAGATGCGGTATAATTTTTAATCCCATATAATAATGTTTCATAAGGTTCGTTATCTACCGGATTTGGACTATATCCTGTATCATTATCTAAAGTTATTTTGGAACTATTTGGATTATCTGGTATAGAAGAAGGAGGAGGAATTTCATTAATAGGTGATCCATCTTGTAAATATTTTGGAGATGATGGATGCGGTTCAGGAGTAATTTTAATAGGTAAACCAGTTGCAACATCTTTTGATGCGCCATCTAAATGATGAAACCCTCCTAAACCTAAACCTGATGGTTCTCCTAACATATGTTCCCACATAGTCGAACTATTAGGGGGAGACGCTTTTCTTGGATTATTAATTACATTATGAAATAAATCAATAAACTTCTCATTAGATCTTAAATTTTGACTAATTGCAACATTAGTCAAATCATCTCTTAATGATTTCCAACTTAAAAATTTATCTGCGTTATTTTTAAAATATGTTAATAAGTTATTATTTATAGCATAATCACTTGCTAAATTTTGAAGAGTAGTAATATCTGTTTTAAAAGTACTTCCAATATCATCTAAAGCATCCCAAGCTTTAACCATATTAGGGTTTGCTGCCATAGCATCTGCCAAAGCTGCATTTCCAGGTAGTTTTAATTCTTGTAATAATTTTCTTGCTTTATCTGGAGGGAGCTGATCTAATTGCCCTCTTATTGCTTTCCATCTACTAATACAAACTTGACAATAGCTACTTCCATTTCTAATAAACTTAAAAAGATCATCATCATATCTTGCTAAATCTTTGTATAAATCAGCAAGTTCAGCAGGATTTAATAAACTTGGAGGAATGGCTCCACCTCCTACTGCTGCTTTGATTCTTTTCCAATATAAAAATCCAATGAAATCACTTTTCCCTCCATCAGAAAGGAAGCCTTTTGTTAATACTTCAGGATAATCTGTAATGAGTTGAATAAATTCTTTCCGTTGTTGTACATCTGGCATATTTCGAACCAACTGCACCAACATGCACTTTTCACAAGTATTTATTTTATCAAAATCGGGCTTATAGAAAAATTCGAAATTAGGTCCTCTAATATTAATGTCGTTTCTTAGTAATTCTTGTTGGTTATAAACCAACCATTCTCTTAATTCATCAATATTTCTTTCATATCTTAAACCCGAACCAGGTCCTGTACAAGGTTTTCCTTTAATAAAAAATTGTCTTAATGGAATATCTTCTCCATCAATATTGATCAATTTATCACCAAAGTCATCCATAAGATTTCCATCTTTTATTTTCAATAAGACAGATAAATCTCTGGGGGCTGTTGCATTAGCTACATCTGCAATATCATCTAATGATTTAAATATATTTGCATTGGGTGGTCCATTGACAGAAAAAGGAATGTTTAACATTTCTGTTCCTTCTTTTATTCCTACTTTAACAGCTGAACTTGGTACGGCAATAATTACGATACCTACTGTTCCTCCTACTATTGCAAATAGCCCTCTTTCTGTATTATTGGTATTTACTAGATCTGTTACACCTATCACTACTGAAAGTCCATCACCTATGAAATCTAAACCAAATGGAGATAATAATAAGCCTGTAGCATCTGCAGCGGCATAATATGAATCATAGTAATCAATTTTATATAAGACATCATTTGTAAATAAACCTTCAAAAGTATTTTCTTCTATATTGTCCAGAATAAAATTCCAATCTAATTTCTTTTCATATTCATGTAAGGCATACATTAATGGAATATAGGCATATGAAGTATCAATAGGATTATTATTAATATCTAATAAAGTTCCTCCTGTTAATCCAGAAGCTGCAAGAGGATAATGCAAGTATATCTCTTTCAATCTAGGTTTAAATGTTTGATCTGAATTTGAACCTTTGAGGGCTTCAAAAACAGGATGATCTTTAGCTCGTATCAAAGCTGCTTCTAAAGAATCTTGTTTTACTAAACAATCTTCTGCCATTTGAGCATAAAATACGGCACTACTATCACTTGCTGCTTCTTTATTTTTAAAGCAAACACTACTTTCATCACAATCACATCTTACTTGATATTCTGCACTACTTATTTTTGCTCTATTTGTTGGATCATCAAAAATACTGATGTTATTAATAAATAATTCATCTCTTTCTAAGGTTGAAGAGATAATCGATTTGACATCAACCCTAGCCATTTTACTTTCTTTATTTGTACCAGCATACAAATAATATAATTTATCTCTTTTGGGTTTCGGTATGGTTCGATATGCTTCTTTAATTAAAGAAGTAAATGCTCTATTGTTCCCTGGAGTAGCCAAAATTGAATCCATCCTTGAAAAATAAATAGGAGAAACTAAATTATCACTATCTACTGTTGATGGAGAAGATGTTAAAGCAGGCATAAAATAATGATGTTTGTGAACATCCCAAGGCCAATAAGCTTTATTGGTCATTACACAATAAGGTATAGTCAATAATACATAAGGAAAACTACCATCAATTTGTGTTGAAGCTTCACGAACTTTTGTATTAAAATCTGACCAAAGGACCTGTGGTAATATTCTTTCCGTATCTTTAAGAAGAACAAAAAACCTCACTCCAGTTTCTTTTTCTAATAATGCTAATTTATGATCTAAAGTATAGAGCTCAATTCTGGATTTATCTGATGAAACAAAATCGAAACTTTCTTCACCAAAAATATGCCTTAGACCAGAGTTATATTCAATATCATCAGGGAAATTATAAGAAGAAATAGCTTGCTGAGATAAAATACCCTGATCAAGAGCTGTTGCAAATGAATCTACTAAATTAGTATAAGCTATACTTGTTGCATCTTCAATTCTATCTTCGGCAGGAACAATATCAAACATTGATGGGTTATAAGAAAAACTTGGTGTTTTTATTCTGCTATTAATCGGTGTATATCCTGGAGGGTAATTATAAAGTTTATATTCATAAACAGCTGTTGCAATTAAATTACATCGATTTATTATTGAATTTGGAGGATCATTAAACTTTTTATATTTAATAATTTCTCTTAATTCATCATTTGCTATATATGAAGCAGGATAAGAAGATAGTATCGATTTTTGTGCAGAAGTTGCTCCACCTAAAAACAATTCAGTATAAGTATTAAAATTCAAAACGCCATAGATCACTCTTGCCAAAGTATTTGATCCAGAAGTAGCAGAATATGGTAGATCTACTTCTTCATGCGCCCCTCTTAAAATTTGTCGTATACCATTTTTTAATACAGCTAAAACTTTTTCAAATTGTTTAATTTCTTCTTTTTTTAATCTCTGTTCTGGAGTTTCTCCAGCCGCAAAAAATTCAGCACTTGAAAACGATCCTTCTCTTAATGCTTTTGCTTTAAATGAATAGGGTAAACTTGTTGATATATTAGCAAATTCTTGTGGTAAAAGAAAAACGAAAAATTCAGAATTCCTAGAAGGTTTATCAGCAGGAGTCATTGTTTCATTAATCGTAATTAAGTTTTCATTTAAAGCAATTACATTACTTTTAAGATATAACGTAATACCAGCCTTACTCACAAAAGCTTCATCTGCACCACTTCCAGTACTACTACCTATGACACTCACCCAGTCTAAATCCAAATCATCATCATCCATTAAACCGAGGATGTACCAATTATCCTTTGAACGTCCTTTCTTATTATTTTCAGCATTTCTCTTCAGGTGATAATTGTATTCTTTTTTACCCCTTTCAATCCAATCTGTATTCTTGAGTAATGCTTCAAACTGAAGTGAATCCAAATTTCCATATAGTAGATTACTAATGAATATAATAGAGACTAGTATAATTTGTTTTCTCATGTTCTTGGTATTAAATATACAAGGCCTGTTAAAATATTATCTTTTACTCCAGGGACTATTAGTTCATTAGCCACTCCATCTCTTTTTTGTGAGCCAATGATATCTAAGAGATCAATATCTGCATGTTTTATTAAATCCATTAGATTTGTTACATGTCCATTATTAGCAATATTATCATAATAAAATTTTATAGCGAATGCCTTACTAAATTCTAATTCAGCAGCTTTAAATTCATTAGAAACAGTAACATAATTTGCTAATGAAGGGTTTGTAGCCAAAAGATCAGTAAATTCTTGTCCTTGATATCTGATAATACTTGTTGTATCTCCTTCAAAAGGTTCATCAAATGAAATTTCTGTATCATCTGTTGCAGGAACTTCTTCATCAAATTCAGCTTTATAAGTAGTTGTATATAAATTACTATTATCATCTAAAAAAGTAAAATAAGCATCTCTTTTCGTTATGTAGGTAGTTTCTAAAGCATCAAGATTTGATTGATGTTGGCTTTCTACTGTACCTAATAAATCATCTTGTAGTTCATCTAAAGCAGTTTCAAGAATATTGGTGATATCGGTAATAAGCTGGGCTAAAGCATCTTTATATCCTTGATTTGCAATATCAAATTGGGTTTGAGCAGCAGAGATAAGATCTGGATCTTCAGACGCTTGTGCCGCTTCTAAGGCTGCGACAGCTGCTTCTAATTCTTGTAAAACAGCAGGGGGCAAATATTGTCCTAATTGTTCAATAATTGCTTCAATTTCTTCAATAGCTGTTTGGACATTTTCTAAAAATTCATCAACTGTATCTAAAATCTCGACCAAATTATCTAAGAGTGCAGCCATTTCATCACTAATTAATGCAACACCTAAACCTGTAACTTTTACTTTACCATCTTTAAGCTTTTTTTCATCATTTATGAAGATATTTCTAAATTCTACATTCACCTGTACTTTATCTAAGTAAGGTACTGCGATATATCCATCTCCTGAGAAAACGCCATTCCCTCCTGTAGCATTTTTAACAATTACATTAAAATCTCCTGCTTCAAATTCATCATCTTCATTTAGATTGGCTAAAGGAACTTCATTTTCTAAATAAAATTCTGGTACATCTCCACACTCAAAATCATCAGGACTAAAAGGAATAACTATTTGACCAAAAGATGGTTCAGAAGTAAATTCTACTTCACTACATATGCCTCGTATATGTAATTCATAAGCTCTATCTGAAGTTAAATTCGGTAATGTTATATCTGGAGATGCTGTAGAATAATTTAAAGTATCATCATTATTATAAATATTATATTCTACTATAAACGAACTATATATTTCTGTATTTGCAATGAGTATTCTTACATCTGTCTGGTCTACAACAAAAATTGTATCAACTATTGGCGAAGGACACTCACAAGCATCTGGCACTCCATTTTGTGGATCAATATCAATTGTATCATTCCCAAATGGACATATATCTATTTCATCATGTACGCCATCTCCATCTAAATCATGTCCTAATATTCCTTCACAAATACAATCAAAAGGGGGTTCCATTGGTGCAACAGTGATGACATCTGAATGGGTATATGGGTCTCCATCATCACATGGCATCCCTACATAACATTGGTTTGGATTTACAACTATATTTCCATTACCATTATATGTACAGGTTTGGCCTGTATCAAAAATCACAGTACCTTCAATTTCTGTATAGGGAATACTTGTAGGAGGACCAGGACAATCTGAAACCATTCCTATATGACCATATGGTAGAGCAGCAAGATTTAAGTTGGTAGTAGGGATATTAAAATCTCCTTCAATTTGTATTTCTCCTTGCATTGTAATCGTGAGATCTGCTGTAAATGAAGAAGGTAATTGACTTATATTAATAGGCCCCATACACTGAGGTGTAAAATTAGTTGAATCACTACAAGGTGCAACTGTAGTATTGGGTGGGTTCATATTATTATGAAAATAGAAACTTAAATCTCCTTGATGATTGCCTATTTTATATGGACATGGAACTGCAGAAATTTCAGATATATCTATATAATTCGTCAATTCCTCAATTCTTGCTCTTCCAGTTACTACACAAGTTTGATTAGGGGACAATCCAATAGAAATCATATAATCTAAACTAGAATCAAACATAGCCGTTACGTCTAATTCTAATAATTCATAGAATACTTCAATGTGATCCCCTACTGTTTCAAATCCCATGATTCGAACTCCAGATTCTGTTACATAGTTATTACCCCAAACGGCTATTAATTCAATTGGATCCATCAATTGATCCATTGTTACATCATCAACATTGAATTTCATAACAATACCATGAGCGGGTTGAATAATATCAGCACCGCCATCAGGATCTGGGAAAACGCCTTGTTCAACTACTACCATCACATCAGGACATCCTAATTCATACCAAGGTTGATCACAACCATCGGGTAAACCATCATTATCATAATCTAGGCTATCATCAAAACCAGGGCACATGTCATTTGTATCACAAACACCATCATAATCTTCATCCGAATAAATACCTATACATTCACAATCGTCATTCCAATGATCATTAATGGTACATTCATCATTATCATCACAAGGGCCAGAAGGAACTCCTGGTGTTTGTGGACAACCATCACAGCCATCTGGAACACCATCATCATCATCATCATCTGCATCATTTGATCCAGGGCATACATCTTGACTATCACAAACACCATCGCCATCTGAATCAAATGCAGGTAAAGGAATACAACAACAATCTCCATATTCTTCATGATAATTGTATTCAAACCCATTAGAACAAGTTATATCTGCAAATAATCCATTTGCATAAGTTGGATCTGCTAATAATGTAGGACAATCTATTACAGCAGGATCGTATTCACATGCAATGGGATCACAACCATCTGGAATATAATCTCCATCTGCATCTAATGCATCATCAAAACCTTGACAGATATCTAAAACATCACAAACGCCATCTCCGTCTGAATCAGATTCAAATCCGATACATTCACAATCACATTGTATTTGATCATTTAGTGTACATTCATTTCCATCATCACAATATCGACTTAAAATAAAAGGAAGAAGATGTGAATAATCTGTATCGCATCCCGCAGGATCAAAAGCATCTGGTACGCCATTTCCATCTGAATCAGAAAGTGCTAAATAGGCTTGTAAATCAGATGTGTAATTATTAGTAATAGGAGGGTCATCTACACCAGGTAAAAAATCAAAAAGATCTACTACTCCATCTCCATCTGAATCTTGGCTCAATAAAGTTGGATCTAATTCTGGAGCATCAAAAGCATCTTCGACTCCAATAAGATAAGCATTATCAAATTCGTTTCCAGAATCATTTCCTGAATCAAATATTTCTGTTTGAATATCTTGAATTAAAGTTCCGCCATTGTAATAATCTGTTAGATATCGTGGATGAATAAAAATAACATCTTCACATTGAATTAAAGATGCAATTAAAGCACATGTTGATTCTGCTGGAGACTCTTGATTCATGGTACAATCAGATTCTTCACACCAATCAGGAATACCATTTGCATTCATATCATAATGATCAGGATAACCTGGACATTGATCTTCTGCATCACAAACTTGATCATTATCTTCATCCATAAAAGTTCCAACACAATTACAAGATTCATCTAACATATCATTATCTGTACAAGGATTATTATCATCACATGTTGTTCCTTCTTCACAAAAATTTTCTAAACAATCTGGTATGCCATTGGGTTCGTTCACTAAAACAGAAATGGGTACAGTTGTTAAAACTTCCCCTTTTGAATCTAATGTAGAGACAGGAGAAATAGGTGCTTGTTGTGTTACATATCCCCATTCATCAACAAAGTCATTTTGTCCAGGACATTGATCCAGTGTATTACAGACACCATCACCATCATCGTCTCCAACATATCCTCCTCCTATGCAATCACAATCATCATCATAAAAATCGTTAATAGTACAAGGATCTCCATCATCACATGGAATAGTGCAACCTGTAACTATAAAATCATAAAATAATCCTGCATCATAAGCTGGCCATGTATTATACTCTGCATAAATTAAAACAACAGGAGAACCTGAAAAATGTAAAGCTGGGCCATCAATTCCACAAGGGTTTTCGTCTAATAAAATATCTAACTTAAAATCTTGAACATTTAATCCTTCTCCTGCTAAATAACTTCTAAAATCAATAAAGAATTGACCAAATGGTGTTAAATTATATAAATTTCCTCCATCACAATATGGTGGTTTACAATATGGAAAATTCATACTAGGAGTTAATTTATCAATTGTAATAATTGTAGGATCACCTATAATTTGAAATTTAATTTTGGAAAGAAAATGTTGTTGTGGGGTTTCAGAATAATCTGTTTGGTAATACATAAATGGTATACAATAACCACAATCTAATTCTGCCATTAATTCTGCGACTCCTCCTTCAATATAATTACTGTCTAAATCATAAATAGGCTGAGTACAAAGACTAATATCATCATCACAATCATCTGGAATTCCATCTTGATCTACATCTATGGAATCATCAAAACCTTCACATTGATCACATGCATCTGGAACTCCATCATTATCCGAATCTATATTGTCATCACCACTTCTACAAATATCATAAGGATCACACACACCATCATTATCCATATCTCCTCCTTCTGGACAGGGTTGTCCAACACATTCACAAGGTTCTACTCCTACTGGTAAAGGGACTCCTGGAGGAAATGAGGATGTCCATGTATACACATCATTAATGGTCATTTGATTTCCATCATCACAAGGCAACCCTTCAAGGCAATTATCACATCCATCTGGAATACCATCATTATCTCTATCTTCATTATTTGGTCCATCTGGACATTCATCCAATTCATCACAAATTCCATCTCCATCAAAATCACCTGAATATGTACCTCTACATAAACACTGATCATTAATAATTACATCATCATAGGTACATGGATTTCCATCATTACAAGGTGAACCAATTTCACAACCAGGAGGAATATCTCCAAAAATTGCAACAGAAATTACATTAGAATAAGGAGAATGTGATCCATTTGTAATTGCTTTTACTCTATAATAGTATACCCCTTCATCTAAATTAGACAGTAATTTACTTAAACCTTGAACTATAGAACCTGAAGCAACAACAACAGATTGTTGACCTGTACTAATACTTGTAGATGCTACAGGGTATAATGGACTAAAGTCAACATCTTTTGATACTTCTAAAATAAAATAACTTGCCTTTTTATAAGGCATCCAATTTGCTATAAACGAGTTATTCGTAATGTCCAAAGCAGGGTTAGCCACTGGTGGACTTAATGTTGTTGCTGTACATTGATCAACTGCTAACGTTTTTACAGAAGTTATCTCTTCTGATGATTTTCCTGCAGTATTATCTTGACTTCTTCCTTTTGATAAACATTTATCATCTACTGATACTTTAATAGAATAATTTCCACCTGCGGGCAATTCAATTTTATCTAAATCTATTGTTGTGTAAAGAAAATCAGTTGACTCAGAATATAGTATCTGTTCTGATTCCATTTGATTTTGTAAATCAAGTATTAATTGATCAATTTCTTTTTCTTTTGTTTCTAAGAAATCTTTTATTTCTCTATCATTTTGTTCTTCAAAGCTTTTTAAAATGTTTACCTGATTTTGAGTAAAATCATTATATTTTTTTGTTTGTTCTAATGTATATAAATCTATTGAATTTAATTTTTCTATTTCACATTTTTCTATCGCTAAATTCAAATTAGATTCATTTTCTATGCTTGGATTTTTATTATTCAACAATTCCAATTCTTCTATTCTTTCTAAACAGATTTCTTCTAAGTTACCTAGCTTAATTATAAATAAATGTTTATCTAATTCTTGTTGGTTTATTAGTGTAGACTGTGCTTCTTTATGATCTTCCATTAAATTTTGATATTGTTTTTCTTTTTTTTCTAGAAAATCAACATACTCTTTTGTTTCTTTTGGATTAACACTTTCTTGATAAATTTCAACTAAATAAGAAAGTTGATCTAAATTCGATTCCGAAGGGTTCCAACCAATGACTAAATTTCCATTGGCTAAACAAACATTTTCATTGGAAGGAATAATAATTTCTGGAGCTTTTATAGTAATTTCTTCTTCTCCTAAATTTTTGCCTTTTTCTCCACCAGCACAATTACAATTCAGGTCATATCGATCATCTGTAGTACAAGGGTCTCCATCATTACATGGAGTATTGGGAATACAAGATTTTGTTATAATAAATCGTTCAAATCGACTAAAGCCATCGTTCTTAAAAACATGCAAACCATCCACATCTTTTGCCTGTACTAAAACATAATATTCTTTATCTCTTTCTAATATAGGGTCATTTAAAGTATAATTATGGGAAACAGCATAAGTTCTTGTTCGAAAATATGGGCTAGTATTTGTAAAAATTTGATCAGGAGTCATTCCCTGTATAGATTCGTAAATACTCAATTCATATTCTGTTAGAAAAGATCCAAAATGCATGGGTTGCCAAGAGAATTGATAATTTTGAGGTATACGTTCATTATGTTCACCAATAGTACTTATGATAATAGGTGGATCATGTACTGTCATTAAAACAACTGCACAAGCTCTATTTGATGTAGGTAGTGGATCATTTCTATTATAATCATATGCTTCTATACAAATAGAATATGTTCCTTCTGGCAGCCTTCCTTGTTGCAGATATTGTTGTTTTGAAATTCCTTGAAAAATTAAATGATCTGGATTAAAATAAGGTGCTAAATCAGTTCCTGTTAATATTTTTGGAGTCAAATACGATAATGTAATAGGGTTAGATATAAAGTTATCATCTGTTTCAATATTTATTCCCTCTCCTGAAATAATTAGTTTCAATCGGACATCATAAAGAGGTTGTGTATCATCTGTTAGTATTAATGTCGAATTAATTGGATTGGATCTCGATATAGAATATTCATCTAAAAATGGTACTGTAACTGAAGTAGATTGGATCGTTGTACTCACACCATAAGGTTGGGCAAAGGCCATTACAGTTTGTAATAGCAATACGAGTATAATTATATGTTTAATCACTTTCTTTGTCATACTATATTTATTCAAAAGGACCAATTATAATTCAATCTTGAAGTCAATTCTTGAAAATCATCTGTAAATGTATCTCCAGATAATTTATTGACATATCCTAACATAAACCCAATCTTGTGTTTTTCAAAAAATTGATAATTCACATTGGTTTGGAAGTTTATTAAATGACTGATTGTATTTGTAGTTATTATGTCAACATATACATATGAAGATGTTGCAGTAATATTTAAATTATCTTCTAATAAGGGTAAGGCTATAGAAAGAGAAGGAGTAATTGATTGTGATTTGACTATAGGTAAAACATTATAATTCCCCATCACTGCTGCTGTTAATCTTATTTTAGATGTCGGGAAAATATAGGTTTCCATTAAATTCAACATATAGTTAGAATTTCTTTGGTTGTCTAAAACTTCATCATTTTCTATTGTTCGAGCATTTTGAAAAGAAAAAATACCATTAAACATTAAATTTTGATCTGCTCCTGTTACATACGAAACCGTTGCATTCGCATTTTGACTAATTTGTGATAATTTGATGGAATCTACTTGAATTAATGGAATAGTCGAAGTTCTTATCCTGTTTGTATTTTTAAAATTTGAGTAAGCTAAATTTATATTTAATTTAGGGTTTGGTGTATAAGCCAAATTTACTGATCCCACTACCCTATTTTGAGAATTATCCGCAGTACCATTAATGTTGTTTCTTTGGATTCCTAAATTTGATGCTAATAATAATTTATTTTTAAACATTTTAGTATTGGCACTAAATGTGAAATTTTCAAAATCATCATTAAAAAATAAAGCACCTAACGTTCTATATCCTGGTTCAACTCTTTCGTGATTTACAGCAATTGTTCCAAATTTTAAATTAAGACCAATACTTGTTTTTAATGCAAAATTATAGCTCGATGAGACTCTTGGTTTAAATAATCCCATCATTTTATTAAAAATATTTACATCTTCATATACTTGAGGAGTACTTCTATCTCTATTATATGCACTGTACGCATAATCTCCAGAAACTGTAATTAATTTTGAAAGTTGTTTTCGCCCTACTAAACTAATTATCGTATTATCCTGAGCTGTTATATCATCATTAATCGTAACTTCTGGAATTGAATTTAAATCATCCCAAGCTTGGAAAACTATTAATTTAATATTGTCTTTTTCTCCTTCATATCCCACTGAAAACCCCCAACCTTTTCTTTTAAATACGGGTTCAAGATTGTTTGGATTATTTAAATCTTCTGCAACAGCTCTTCTTAATCTACCATACATTGCTGCAAACCTAAATTTTCCTGGTTGTAATTCTACTCCTAGTCCTCTAAAACTATGTCCAGATAATGTATAAGGGGAAAAATTCATTGAACGATCTCCTAGATGTAATGTGGCCCATTTATATTTTGGACTAATTCCTAAAAATGCGTAAGATGGTAATTTGTAAGAAGGTAACTGATAATTATATACAAATCTACCATTAGAAAAATTAGCAGCTAATGGTATATTAATACCATATAGTTTTAAATTGAGGTATGCATTAAATTGGTAATTGAATGGATCATTTCTTTGTGCAATTCCAGACACATAATTATAATTGAATAATGTGTTAACACCTCCAGTTATTGATGGTTTTTCACCAAACTTCTCCTTTACTTTATTTGGCCAATTTTTAAATTTTTGCCATAATCCCTCTACATCTTGTCCATAGAGTGATTGCTGCGAAAAAAATACAAATAGACCAAGTAAATATGTGTACTTGATTGCCTTCATTTTTCTAATAGAATTTCAATAGAAATTCCTTTTATATCGTTGAATACAACAATATTTTAGCTCTCAATAAAATATTGTTGTAATTAGGTTTTAATCTTTAAAATGGGCAAAGGGGAAGGGATTCATTTATAATCCTACATCATATACTATGTATCAAAAATTGAACATAAAAAGATTTAGAATTAGTCAAATTTAACAATAAAATTGTAATTACATAATATATTTATTAATTAAACACAACACATTAAAACCAGCTTTAATGTGTTTTAAACTTAAGTCACAGATTCTATATCTATTTTTAAATTTTTAAAAGATATTAGAATTGTTTACCCTTTACATTTTATTTGGATTTCATTATGAAAAAAAGAATTTGTCCGTTGTATCTTTGTAAAAAAAATTATGAAAAATATACTTGGCTTCTTTAGTTTAATAATCATTTTCTCTTGTAATACTTCTTCTCCAAATACATTATTAAAAACAGACAGTGTTCTCAGTGTTTTAAATAAAACAGGGGACAAAAGAGGAGATGTAAATTTCTTAAATCATCCTACAAATGGATATGTAGTTGTACTTGCTCCAACTTTAGTAGATAATAATGTTTTTGATGTAGGACTTCATACTGCTGGTGTTTATACTTATTTGGAAAATGAGAAAAATGGTGGTGTTCAAACCATATTAGTTTCTCAAGAACAACCAGACATTTTTGAACAATTCATTCAAAAATTTAAAACAGAAAAACCAGATCTTTTTTCTAAATTGACTTTCATTAATGACACAACAAAACAATTGGTAAAAACGCTAGAAATTAACTCCATACATTTAGATCATGCAGGAGAAGCTATTGCTTTTGATAAAGAAGGTACACCTTTATATCATTTGGATGAATATAGATGTCAAGGAGAAAAACTACAACGATTACACCAAACTTACTACCCCAGAATCATTGACGAATTTACTGCACCGACTTATACAATAGAAATGGGGAAAGCTTTGCCTAAAGAATTACATAAATATGTTGGTCATTATTTAGGAAAGCAAAATATCCTTATGACCTTCTATCCCTCTCCTTTAAGTCACGCCTGTTCCATTCAAATGGATGATTTCACTCATTTTTCAGAAAAGAAAAACCTAAAAATGTTTGGTGTTTCTATTGGTTCAGATGAACAAGTGAATGCTTGGAAAATGAATCAATATGTTGGTTTAGAATTAGTAGCAGATTCAACTGGAATCATTTCAAATGATTTTAATTCCATTCTAAAAGATGAAAATGGAATCATTTATTCTGATAGAACTGTTTTTCTAATTGATAAAGAAGGTATAGTAACATATATCAATCAAGATTATGATGTAAAAGCGGATTTAACGAACTTGGAAAATGCTATCTTAGCCCTTTAAAAGCTAAGACCATGTCTGAAAATATAGTAAAAGGTGCCCAAAGAATTCAAGAAGCCCTAGATACACGTAAAACGTGCGACCCTATTCGTGATATAATAGGAATTAAAGACTTGGAAGCGGCTTATGCTATTCAAAATATTATAAATAGAAATCGCATAGCACAAGGAGCTAAAATAGTAGGAAAAAAAATTGGATTAACCTCAAAAGCTGTTCAAAGACAATTGGGAGTTGATCAACCAGATTATGGTACTTTATTTTTAGACATGGAATCCTTATATGGTGCTGAAATTCCTTGGAATGAGACCATGCAACCCAAAGTTGAAGCAGAAATTGCCTTTATTTTATGTCAAGATTTAGATCATTATAATATTGGAATAACGGACATTATCCAAAGCATTGATTATGCTCTTCCTTCTATTGAAATTGTAGGAAGTCGGATAAAAGATTGGAATATTAAAATTACAGATACTATAGCAGATAATGCCTCAGCTAGTCATTTCGTTTTAGGACACACTCCTACCCTTTTATCTGATTTAGATGTTATTCATTGTAAAATGCAGATGACTCGTAATGGAGAAATTGTTTCTGAAGGTTATGGGGCGGATTGCTTGGGTTCACCATTAAATGCAACGTTATGGCTTGCCCGAACTATGGCAAAATTAGGTGAACCTTTATTGGCTGGTGATATTGTTCTATCTGGCGCTTTAGGTCCAATGTGTTCTGTTGCTAAAGGAGATATATTTGAAGCAACTATTGAAGGACTTGGAAGTGTAAAAACTGTTTTTGGTAAATAACACTGAAACACATATTTACTTTAAGCCGTATTTACTCATAAACTTATTTACTGCAAATATTATTTACACTTTACATTAAAATCTCAAAAACATATCAACGTAAATAATTATTTACTTAAAAACGTATAAAATTATATACGCTTTTAATTAAATAATTATATATTTGTTTCTGTAAATACATATTTGCGCTTTTAAGTATCAACTTAATAACGTATTTACTTTAAATCGTATACATGTATTTCCTTAATTAAAGCAACCAGTAAATCAGTATTCAATGATCATTTCAGTTACCAGTTTAAAAGGTGGAGTAGGGAAGTCCACGCTTTCAACTAATCTAGCAGTATGCTTCGCTCACATGGGCTATAAGGTCGCGATTGTCGATACAGATACCAACATGAGCTCAGTTCATTGGTCGGGCCTTAGAAGTGACGACAAGCCCTCTGTGGCTGTTTTTGGCATAACAGATAGTGACGCATTAAGAAAAAACGTCAAAAAACTTCAAGAAGATTACGAATTAGTCATTATTGATGGGAAACCCACTATTTCAAAATTAGTGAGTACCATCATTATGCTGGGTGATGTAGTCATCATTCCTCTTAAGCCTTCAGGTTTAGATATTTGGGCAACAGAGCAATTTTTAGAAAAATATGAACAAGCAAAAACACTCAAAGATGTAAAAGCTTATTTCGTTTTAAATGAATATGATGATTCTTTAAATTTGAGTAGGGAGACAAAAGAAGCTTTAAAAGATTTAGAAATTCCAACGCTAAATACAACTTTACGGACTCGAGTTTCTTATAAAGAAGCCATTGTTGTGGGTTCTGGTGTGTATGAATATACAGATAGAAAAGCAAAAAAAGAAGTGAGAGATTTAACTGAAGAAATTTTAGAATTGTTGAAAAATCAATAAATCATGGCTAAAAAAAATCTAAATCTACGATCTACATTGTCTAAAAATAAGGCAACAGAAAAACCACTACCAGAAAAAGTTACTTTTAAAAAAAGTAAAACATCTAAGGATCTTGAAAAAGTAAAAGAAAAGGTGGAAGCCATTCATAAAGATGAAACAAAAGAACCTAAAACACTTATTAAAACTAAAAAGACTAAAGTAGTGGAAAAGGAAGAAAATGTAAGGATTACAATTGATTTACCTAAATCATTACACAAAAAGCTAAAATTACATGCTGTTATGAATGAGATAACTATCCGTGAATTTGTTGTTGGTCTTTTAGAAAAGCAATTGCGTAAATAATGGCATCAGTATTGCAGTAAGCAGATATACTAATACTTTGATTATATCTGCTTTTAAACCTATTGCGTCAAAAAAATACAAAATAAGGCTTTTTCTTTTTGCGCAACTTTTCTTTTTTCCTAAAAATCATTTAAAAACGGAGAGAAAATTTTAAAAAAACTTGAATTTAGGTTTATTAAATTTTCTTCTTAAACTCTTTTATTACTTAAATACTTTATTGTCCCTGCTAGGAGCCCTTATTTTACTAGTGTTTCAGGCATTCATTGCGTCAAAAAAGTATTTATTTGAAGTGTAAAACGTCAGAATAGTACCATTCTAAAAACCTAATGCGTCAGATTAGTTACCTATTGCGTCAAAAAAGACGGTGGTCGTCTTTTATTATGTGTATTGCGTCAAAAAAGTATAATTTCTTGTTTAATCTGTTTTAATTTTTACTCCTATTGCGTCAGGAATATCATTTATTTGTGTAATGTTCCTAATTTGACGCAATAGCTTCTGTAAAGTACCTTTTTTGTTGCAAGAATGGCTAAAAAGAGATTTGATCTCTCAAAATTTCATTCTTTTAATTATTTTTTCATTTAAATAATAAGAATATTTATTATTGTTTTTCCCAATTAATATTCCCATTGCGTCAGAATAGTAACAAATTAGACTCAGAACTATTCTTTTTATTCAAACAACCTCCCATTGCGTCAGATTAGTATCATTTTTTCAAGAAAAGTTTCTGTTTTTTGATATATCCCTTTAAATAAAGCCTTTTCCTTTTATCCTATTGCGTCAGAATAGTAACACTATTTAATTGAAAAAAGATAATTTGTGATTAGTCATCTAATTAATCAGCACAAAAGGTAGAATAAATTGAATAAAATGCTAAAAATAGAACAATCGATTTTAGGTAAAATTTATGATAAAGGTTGATATTGCGTCAATAAAAATTATTCTGACGCAATAGGTTTAGTAATTATTTATCATTATCAATTTTAGAAGCATAAACTAATTTGAAAACTTCTGTATCTAAAAGAAAATCAATGAAGCCAACCATGGCAGAGTTACAACGAATTGTAACATTATCTAATGATTTGGCTAAAAATCCACCCACTCAATTAAAAAAAGTGGAGTATCAGGCCTTATTAATTCTAGTGTCCTGCATTGATAGTATGGAGAAACCCGTTTTTAGTTTAGATGATATCAAACAAGAAATTGATGATTTGGGGATTACTGATCCAAATGAACAAATGCGTTATTTAGAATTATTCATTACAAAGCAAAACACATTTAGAATTCCTTTTAAAGAATATGCTAAATATTTTTCTGATGGAAAAACAGCAAGAGGGGGAGTAGCTAAACGAGCTTTAGATGCAGCATTATCTTTGAACAATAGAGATCTAGCTTTTAGTAATGAAGAAACCGAAGGTCGTATGAAATGGTTTCAGGCCGTTTATAGAGATAAGAAAACAGATGAACTCGTCTTTGTTATTACCTCTTTGATAAAACCATTTTTGATGGGACTCCAAAAGGATTTCCTTCAGATGTTGGCAGCTAGCACAATGGATTTTGATGGAAAACATTCCATCCCAATTTTCTTATATATGAAAAGTAAATTATATGTAGGAACAGATGAAATGAGAGGTAAAGAAACAGTAAAAGAATTCAGGCAAAGATTTGGATTAAGTACAATTAAAACTTATGACCGATTCTATGAATTAGAACGACGTGTTTTAAAAGTTGCTTCAGAAGATTCTATGAAAAGTGGTGATATTGGATTTACTTTTGAGGGAAGAGCGACCAAAACTGGGACAAAGAAAATTACAGAGATACATTATCATATTTTTAGGATAGGAGGCGCATTAGCTGCAGCTAAAAGAAATTTATTTGGAAGTGGAACACATAAAGAAAAATTAAGTAAATTAACTCGTTCACAAAAACAGGCTTATGATGCTTTAGCAGATTATGATGTGAATAAAGCTTTTATTATTGATAAAATGTTTTCTCATCCTAAAATGCAATATGAACCTTTGATTGGATATGAAGATATCTATTTTGATTTAGTTTGGAATTTTTTCTTAAAAAAGACAAAATCAACCAATAAAGCAGCAGCTTTTGTTACTTGGTGGAAACGAGGAAGATTAACAGAGGATAGTCTTCATGCTAAAATGATTGAAGCTGTTCAACATAAAAAGAAATTATTTCCTCCTGGTGTACTTGAAAATAGAGAATCTGCTAAAAACATGACTGTTGCAGAGTTTAGGGAATTTATAAGAGGGAAAAGACAAGTTAAAAAGAAGAAAGAGCCATTATCTATATCAACACCTGAACAACAAATGAGTAGGGTAGGAAAGAAGGTTTTTTCTTTCTCCGAATTCAAAAAAAATTATAAAGAGATTTATAAAAAGATTGCAAAAGAAAGAGAATCTGCTTTCTTAAAAGATTATGCAGATTTTAAAGAACAAACCCAATTAAAAACGATGTTACAAGAGAGTATTAAGTCTCATTGTGAACAATGGTGGAAAAAGAATCAAATGTCTTAATTTTTAAACCCATCCATTTGGGTGGGTTTAAAAAAAGAGTTAATAAATGGCTAAAAAGAAACTTAACATACAAAAGACTGCAGTTAATGTTATTGATGTAAAAGGAGAAGATTATATCTGTATTACAGATATGGCTCGATCTTCAAACAGTCGTACAGATGTTGTCATTCAACGTTGGTTACGAAATCGGAATACCATAGAATTTTTAGCCATTTGGGAACAGTTTAATAATCCTGATTTTAATCCCACCCATTTGGATGGTATTAGACAAGATGTAGGTTTGAATTCGTATATATTATCTACTAAGAAATGGATAGAGTTGACAAATGCGAAAGGGATAGAATCTAGAGCAGGCCGATATGGAGGAACATATGCCCATAAAGATATTGCCTTTGAATTTGGAACTTGGTTAAGTCCAAGTTTTAAAATGTATTTGATCAAAGAATATGAACGACTCAAAGCAGATGAAGCCAAAAAACTTGGAAACCCTTGGAGTATACGAAGAGAAATTGCAAAAGCAAATTATGCCATATTGAATGAATCTATTAAAGATAAATTGATTCCTCAAAAAATTTCTGGGACTAAAAAGGAAGGATTATATTTTGCATCTGAAGCAGATTTACTCAATCAAGTGGTATTCGGAAAAACAGCAAAACAACATAAAAATCAAAAACCAATTCCTAAAGGAAACTTAAGAGATACAGCAACTGTTTTAGAATTATTAATTTTAGCTAACCTTGAAGCTTTAAATTCAAGATTGATTATTTGGGATTGTGATCAAGAGCAACGTTTTCATTTATTAATAGAAGCAGAGAAAGATTTTAGAAAAGTATTAGAAAAGAATAAAGCAGCTCAATCCTTACAAAGAACACCAAATAAAAGAAGGATAGAATCTTAAAGTTTAATTAATTTTCTTTAAAATTAGAACTTTTTATTACTTTTCATCGTCTTAATAGTGATTGTTATTTAAACATTCAAACGCCTAACAAAAGAAATGGGAAATCCATTCTTTAAATTGGTTTTATTCCATTATTGGAATACAAAAGCATAGTTGTTTTTTGGGGTTATATTTTGCATGCGTCACAGCTTTGTGGCGTGTGCATTTTTATTTTAAGCTGAATTGTACTTTCTCATTTATTCTTTTCTTTTAAGAATATTACAAATGAGTAATAATTTAAAACATAACAATTACTTTCCTGTTACACATCCATGAAAAAATACATCATCATTGGAGCTACATCAGGAATAGGTTTAGCCACTGTTAAACTTCTTGAAAACAACAACACCGTTTTTGGTACATTTAATAAAAATTCACCACCAAACCACACAAAAAGTTCTTTTCATCAAATCGACAGTTTAGATGAAAATCTGAATTTTGATTTCCTCCCAGAATCAATTGATGGAATCGTTTACTGCCCAGGCAACATCAATCTAAAACCCTTCCACAGAATAAAACCCAAAACATTTATCGAAGATTATAACCTTCAAGTAGTCGGAGCTATTAAAGTCATTCAAACTCTACTACCCAGACTTAAAAAAAGTGAGCAAGCATCTATCGTTTTATTCTCAACAGTTGCTGTCCAGAAAGGCTATAATTTCCATTCTCTAGTTGCCGCATCAAAAGGAGCTATAGAAGGAATTACTCGATCACTTGCAGCCGAATGGGCTCCTAAAATTAGAATTAATTGTATTGCTCCATCCTTAACAGATACACCACTTGCTGCCCGACTTCTAAATACAGATGAAAAGAGAATTGCAAACGCAAATCGCCATCCGTTAGGTAGAATCGGACAACCCAATGATATCGCAGAAATGGTCTGTTTTTTACTTTCAGAAAAAAGTAGTTGGATGACAGGCCAGATATTACATATTGATGGAGGTATGTCAAGCATTAACTCATGAAAAGACCTTGGAATATTATAAATTCTCCCATTTACAGTTTAATGACTACATCAGGTGAAGATGTAAATATGAACATCTGTACATATGTAACGGCAATTAGTATGAAACCCAAATTATATATGATTGGAATCGACTATAAAACAAAAACATATGACAATTTAATAAATTCAGATTTTGCGATTTTACAAATACTCAGTTCAACGCAGACTAGCTTGGTAAAAACTTTGGGTAAGAAATCTGGACACACTTATAATAAGACTAATTATTTAAAGAAAAAACAAGTGCTTTCTCAATGGAATCAACAGTCCATTTTAAAGGATTCTGCAGCTGTATTGCAATTAACAAAAACAGCAAATTACCATATAAATGGAGACCATGAAATCTTCATTTTCAAAGTTGAGAAATCCAAGACATTTCAAGAACAAGATATATTAATGTTTCAAGATCTTATAGACCAAAAAATTATATTGTAATAATCAACTTTTTTGTTGGTCTTATTTTTACAACATTTTTATAAATTCTTTGTTAGTAATAAAATCGAATTCATATGGCATTTTATCAGTTAAAGAAGGAACAAAAGATACAGGCAACAAAAGAAGAAATCTGGGACTTCATCTCATCTCCTAAAAACCTTAAAACAATTACACCTGATTACATGGGTTTCGAGATTACTTCTGAAGGGCTTGAAGAAAAGATGTATGAAGGAATGATTATTAGTTATAAAGTTAGTCCAATATTAGGATTAAAAATGACTTGGGTTACAGAAATTACAAAAGTAAAAGAATTAGAATACTTTGTGGATGAACAAAGAATTGGTCCTTATGCACTTTGGCACCATCAACATAAACTAGAAGAAAAAGCTGATGGGATTTTGATGACAGATATTGTTACTTATCAGCCTCCAATGGGTCCACTTGGAATTATTGCCAACAAATTATTCATCGAAAAACAATTAAAAGCCATTTTTGATTATAGAAAAAATGCCATAGAAGAAAGGTTTCATTCTACAATTATGCACAAAGAACTTGTTTAAGTATATTGAAATTATTTCATTAAATTTGTAAAAACACAAATTCAATGAAATACTTTTCCACCTTATTTATTTTAGGATTATCACTTCTTGCTTTTTCGCAAGAACAAATAAAAGTAGCCGACTTACAAATAAAAGAGAAAGGTGTTAAAAAGATTCATTATGGTTTTCAAAAAGGAGATCAAATTATATTTAATCTCAAAGAAATAAAAAATAAAAAAATTCATTCTGTTGTAATCCGTCAATTTCCAGATAAAGAAATATTCAGAAAATTAGATGTCAAGCAAATAAGAAATCAACGTATTTCAATTGATGAAAAATGTGTGGTCGAATTTGAATTTAAAAGCAAGAAAAAAAGAAAATACAATATTCAAATACAACGGATTCCCAAATCTGAAAAATATAAAGATTTTAACACAGGAGTAGATTGGGTCGATATACCAACGACCAAACATATAGTACAAAAAACAGATACATCTGTTTTAGAAATTAAAAATACACTCGAACGTGTACATTCCTTATCTCACTTAAAAAAGAAAGGAAATAGAACAATCGTTCCTTTCCAAATACCTGAATCCTCTTTTTATCCAAATTCATTTCACCCTCAATCCTCCAAAGAAATTATAAGTTGGGCTTTTAGTATTGCAACAGAAGGGGAGGGAACAAAATGGTATCAAAAAGCAGAGACCAAAGCCATTTCTAAAACAGGAATAGGCTTAGCGATTGAAGCAGGAATTATTACTTCAGGTTATGGTGCACTTGCTCTTTTGGCTTTAGAAGGTATTTCTACTTTCTCAGACCCTCCAAAAGGAGAAAATATAAAGTGGACACTTGAAACAGACCAGCATGTATTGATTGATCAAGGAAATTCGATTTTGAGTTCCAGTAGATATACTTCAGATTATATTAATGGAGATTTTATGCTCACCTTAAAAAATGATAATCTTATTAATGGTATTAATGTGAAAGTGCGTGTTCTAGCTATTCAATTGCAAAAAACATATCAATCTATTCCACTAAACGAACAAGAAAAGGGGGAATGGAAAAAGAAATATAAAGGCTTATCAAAAATACCTGTGAATTCAGGACAAATTTTCCCTTAAAAAAGAAACCTAAAGTAATGTTAACCTTGGGTAAACGTCATCAAAAAAACGCCAAAAGATAGTAACATAAACATCTTGTTTACTTGATCTTCCGCTATGCAGAAGATCAAGTAAAATTGTACAAATTTCGTGTTTACATGGGAACTCAAAGCCTTCTTCATGAGTTCTAGATATTGAAGTGATTTAAGAACATAATGTTAATTCCTTTGCAAGTCATTGAAAAACA
>JAHDFV010000245.1 GCA_020627985.1 Saprospiraceae bacterium | reverse complement strand
GCTACGGCAAAAAGCACGAAAACTACCCCAAGAATCAGGTTCAATTTTTTCATAGTGAAACAACAGATTTTGAATTAATGAAATAAGGTTTATAACTAAATAAAATTATTACCAAAATGATAATATAATATAAGAAGGAAAATCCCTCCTTATATCATACTTGACTTGGAATAGTCTCGAGTTTTACCATTTTAAGGATTGTAATAAATTACATCCTTCATAAAAGTTTAACCCGATATTTCAAAGAACTTTTTTTATTTTCAAATACGCATTCACGTTAGAATTGCATATTTATTGTGCAAAGTTACAATTTTGTTTTGGGATAGCATAAATAATGCATGGTGATTATTCCTTTTGGTAGATTTATTATGTCTACTTCTGACATCGGAACGACTCTATTATTCTTTAAAAGAAACTTTATTTCGTCTTTCTTAGTGGTATAAGTCGTGTTGGATTGTTTTCCGATGGAAATTAAATCATTTGCATCAACATCTTTATGCTGAAAATCCGTAGCGATCTTAAGACGAGTTTCGTCTAGGTAGTCACTACTAAAAGGTTTATTTTGAATCTCTATTCGAAATAATTTTCGATAAAGTAATCCACTTGATAGATATGATAGTAAAAAGTCATCATATTGAGCAAAATATTTTAATGCGATTATGATGTCTGTATCATCTAAATTCGAATAATGTTGAATGATTTTATCTCCTTTCTTTCGCAAGTCATCATTCGTTAATTCTTGTTTGAGAAAAAAGTTAAGATGTTGAGAAGGAGTTGCAAAATTTTCTTTCCTAGCTAGTGTTTTTGCTCTTTGTAACACTTTAATGAGCATTTGTTCTGCTACTAAAGTTGTTTTATGCAAATAAACTTGCCAATACATTAATCGTCTAGCGGTTAAAAATCTTTCTATAGAGTAAAATCCTTTTTCTTCGACAACTAATTCATTGTTTCGAACTGCTAACATTTTAATGATGCGATCATAACCGATTACACCTTCTATAACACCAGTAAAAAAACTATCTCTATTTAGATAATCCATTCTGTCCATATCTAATTGTCCAGAAACAAGTTGGTAAAGAAATTTTTTATGGTATTGATTTGTAAAAATCGAAATTGCTAAATCTAGCTTACCCTTAAATTCTTCATTTAATTTATTCATGAACAATAATGAAAGTTCTTCATGGTGAATATTCATTAATGTATGCTCAAGAGCATGAGAAAAAGGACCGTGACCTATATCATGTAAAAGAATAGCTATTGAAACAGCTTCTGCTTCTTCATGTGAGATTTCAGTTCCCTTGGATCGTAATACGTCAATGGCTTGTCCTGTTAAGTGCAGCGCCCCCAAAGCATGATGGAATCGGGTGTGTAAAGCACCAGGGTAAACATAATGAGTTAATGCTAATTGTTTAATTCTCCTTAATCTTTGAAACCATCTATGTTCTAGTAAGTCATAAATAATGTCAAAAGGAATGGTTGTAAAACCGTAAACAGGGTCATTGATGATTTTTCTTTTATTCATTAAAAGGATTTAAAATCTAAAACCACCTGACAATCAACCTCTTCTGTAGTGTAAGCCTAAAAGGAAACTTTTTTCCTAATTTATGCGCATAACATAGACTGTGAATAGACAAAAATGGTTGCGTGGTGATTCAATTTTTTTTAAATATTTTATAAAGATAGGTCTATTAATGGTTTTGAAGAAGCTGATGGTTTAGAATTTGTTTAAGCATTTGTAAACTATTATGAATATTTTTGCTCCTTATAATCATAAAACAGTAATTCTAACGTATAATATAGTACTAACCATTTTGCAAATTTAGAACAGACCATAAAAAAATTATATGAGTAATAAAATAACGATCCTTTGGGCAGATGATGAAATTGATTTATTAAAGCCACAAGTTATGTTTCTTGAAAAAAAGGGATATGATGTTTTAACTGTAACAAATGGTCATGATGCCATTGAAGAATGTGAAGAGTATAATGATATCGATGTTGTATTTCTAGATGAAAGTATGCCTGGACTTACGGGTCTAGAAACTTTAAGTAAAATAAAAGAAATCAACCCACATATACCGGTGGTAATGATTACAAAAAATGAAGCTGAGAATTTAATGGAAGAAGCCATTGGTTCTCAAATCACAGATTACTTGATAAAACCGGTTAATCCCAATCAAATACTATTAACCTTAAAAAAGATAATTGACAAAAAGAGTTTAGTTAATGAAAAAACATCTTCAGATTACCGGCAAGAGTTTGGCGATATCTTTTCAAAAATAAATGGTGGGCTAAATTATGTCGAGTGGGCTAATATTTATAAAAAAATCATCAATTGGGAAATTAAAATTGACAAGACAGATATGTCAGAAATTCTGTCGATGCAGAAAAGTGAGGCGAATATAGAGTTCTCTAAATTCATTGAAAAGAATTATGTCGATTGGCTATATGATAATACAGACAAGGCACCGATTATGTCTCATAATCTTTTGAGAGAAAAAGTATTCAATGATTTACCCGATGAAGAAATGCCTACTTTTTTCCTATTACTGGATAATCTCCGGTACGATCAATGGAAAATATTAGAACCTGTAGTCAAAGAATATTTCAGAGTGGATGAAGAAGATTTCTTCTACTCTATTTTGCCCACAGCTACACAATACAGTAGAAATGCCATTTTCTCTGGTTTAATGCCTTCTGAGATTCAGGAATATTATCCTGAATGGTGGAAGAATGATAATGAGAAAGGTGGCAAAAACTTACATGAGAAAGATTTATTAGGAGAACAAATCAAAAGAACATTCCAACATGTTCCAAAATTTGATTATGTGAAGGTCATTAATACTTATCATGCTAATACATTGAGAGATAATATTCATAATTATTTAAATAATGACTTCACTGTTATTGTTTATAATTTTATTGATATGCTATCTCATGCCCGGACTGAAATGGATGTATTGAAACAATTAGCAGGAGATGAAAAGGCTTATCGTTCTTTAACCTTATCTTGGTTTTTACATTCTCCTTTATGGGAAGGATTAAAAGAGATTGCTCAAAAAGGGATCAAATTAATTATTACCACTGATCATGGTACGATTCGAGTGAAGCAACCTTCTAGAGTTATAGGTGATAAAGAAACAACAACGAACTTAAGATATAAGGTAGGTAAAAATTTAAAATATGAAAGACGTGATGTTTTAACAGTTAATGATCCAAAAGAAGCATTATTACCTCGTCCAAATGTCAGTTCTAAATTTATCTTTGCAAAAGAAGATAAATTCTTTTTATATCCTAACAATTACAATTACTATAATAACTATTACAGGGACACTTTCCAGCATGGAGGAATTTCTTTGGAAGAAGTTATTTGTCCGATTGTTAAATTAACATCTAAGTAAATTTGGTACTTAGTTTGTATATAGATTTTATAATATATATAAAAACAAAAAATTATGTTTGGTGACCTAATGGGTAACATGGAGGAAAAGAAAGCTGAAATGCAAAAAAAATTAGCTGCTTTTGAAGTTTCTGATACAATTGGTAATGGTGCTGTAACTGTAAAAGCCAATGCGAATAGAGAGATATTAAATGTATCAATCGATAAATCTAAATTGTCTTCTGATGATATGGAGGAATTAGAAGATTTGTTATTAACAGTAATGAATAGAGTTTTACAAAAAGCTGCTGCTGTTGAAGCTGAAGAATCTCAAAAAATGGTAAGTGATTTATTACCTCCAGGTCTTGGAAATTTATTTGGAGGAAAATAAACGACAAAGTCCTAAAATACTTCGTTCAGTAATGAAGATATAAATATATAGATGACGATGATAAAATCATATAGCCTTACTTGTTTATTTTGGATTATATTTTCCATAACTCTAAGTGCTCAAACTCCAATTATTACAGATGGATTAATTGCTTATTATTCATTTGATAATTGTGATGCATTTGATGATACGGAAAATGGATCGGATGGAATAATCGTAGGTACTCCTAATTGTGTTTGTGGTGTTTCTGGCAATGCCTTAGAATTTGATGGTATTAATGACCACATATTATTTTTGGGTTTAGTGAATAATTATTTCAATACAGATAATTTTTCAGTTAGTTTTTATTTTAAAGCTTTTGGTTCTCCTTTGACTCAAGATATACTTTCTAAAAGAGAAAACTGTGGCCCCGATAATGCATTCAGTGTAGACTACAGACCTAATTTAGGTACAATTTCTGCGGATTTAAGTGAAGATTTTGATAAACAATCTTCTTCCAATGGAAGATTAGATTTTAATAATTGTTGGCAACATGCAGTCATCGTTAGGAAAGCTGGAAGAACAAGATTATATCTCAATGGAATCGAAGCAGCGATAGGTACTGCTATTTCGAGGGTTGATATTGAAAACAATGCTGTATTAGCTTTAGCTGATAGCCCTTGCGTTGGATCTACTGTTAATCGTTTTAAAGGATATATTGATGAATTAACTGTTTATAGCAGGGATCTTTTAGAAGATGAAGTTCAATTACTTTATTTATCTCCTGATAAAATTGGAAACAGCGACACATTAATATACTTAGGACAATCAATGGAAGCTACTGTTTCTAATACTTGTGTTACAGAATTTTCATGGACTCCAATAGATGGGGTAGATGATCCTACAATAGAAAATCCTATAATTACACCAACACAAACTACAACTTATACTGTAGAAATGATAGACGACAATGGTTGTAGAGCAAGAGATTCAGTTTTAGTTACTGTTTTAGATCCTTCTACATTAAGTTGTGATGATATATTTGTTCCAAAAGCTTTTACACCTAATGGAATTGGGCCATCGTCCAATGAAACAGTTGGTATTAGTAATCCCTATGCATTAGACGAACTAGTGTCTTTTGAAATTTTTGATCGCTGGGGCGGTAAAGTATTTATGACCGAAAATGCTTTTGACCAATGGGATGGAAAAATGTCTGGCAAAGATTTAAATCCTGGAGTTTTTCTTTATAAAATGGAATATAAATGTAGTGGAGCCAACAAAACTAAGTTTGGTAGCATTACTTTGATCCGATAATGAAAAAAATCAATGAAATAATTTTAATCAGAACTAAATTACAGTATCTTAGAATATCCAATTGAAAGAAATTAATTTTTCAGTTTTATTTAAGGGTGATTCATTTGGGTTTTTTTACTTATGAGAGAATCTTGACAAAGATTCTCTCTCTTTTTTTCTATAAGTTTCCTTTTCTCTTTCTAGCTTCTATTGAATGAAACTTTTGATTCTTGGTAATATTGGTTCTGGAAAAACTACTTTGTGTAAAGCTTTGTATAAAATATTTCCGAAATGGGAATATATAGCCATTGATGATTTTAGAAGGGTGTTTAGTGATGGTACTCTTAAATCAGATTCTATCGCTAAAAGTGCATTTGTCAAGAGTATTAGTCATGATACGAAAAATCAAATCATTGAATGCTCTGGTCTAGGTAGGCTTGGTAGTTCCATTTATAGAAGGCTACAAAAATATGATGGCCCTTTGATTGTCGTGGTTTTAAACGTAGATGTAGAAATATGTATCCATCGATTAAAAACAAGAGTATGGGATGTACCATTTCCTCAAGATTCAAATGAGTGTTTAGAATTAATTCGTAAAATGGATAAACAATATCAGTCTAATTTTCTATTTGATAGATGGGGGTTAAGACATAAAACAATCTTTATTCAAACTCATCATGATAATGAACTTGACTCTTCAGAATTGCTTTCTTCTATTATTGAATTAATAAAATGAGATAATGAAGTGATTTAAGAATATAATGTTAATTTCTTTGCAAGTCATTGAAACACAATATTTCAGCTTTTTATCCATCCATAGCTATCCCGATAGCTATCGGGAATGA
>JAHDFV010000244.1 GCA_020627985.1 Saprospiraceae bacterium | reverse complement strand
AAACTCCCATTAAGATGATTCATAATTTTCCAAAAGGAAAAAGTTTAAAATTTAATTCATTTAAATATATAAGATTAGGATTTATTCCCATCCTCATATTTACTGCTTTTTTATTCGTTTATGGAATTGCAAATGAAAAATTTTCTTCTTTATTTTTCCAAGGAATTACTAATATCATTACTTTCTTTACAAGAATAGAAATTTCTTGGATTCGAATTATTTTTATTTTAGTAGGACTTTGTATTTCTGCTGCTATATTATGGAAAAACAAACATCAATTCAATTTTAAATCAGGCAACGAAGACATTAAACGAAGAACGGATAAAAGAAATTTAAAATCTATAATTCCCTACACTTTTATTGGTTTAAAAAATGAATACAAGATTGCCTTAATGACATTAATTTCTTTAAATGCATTATTATTTATTGTTAACTTAATAGACATTCAACATATATGGTTTGGTGAAGTAGAAAATTATAATATCTGGGAATTAAAAAGTTTTGTCTACCAAGGTACTTATATCTTAATATTCTCCATTGTTATGGCAATGGCTGTTTTAATATATTTCTTTAGAAGAAATTTAAATTTTTATCCAAAAAATAGATTCTTGAAAATTTGTAGCCACTTATGGATTTTCCAAAACTTAATATTAATTATTTCTGTAGGGATCCGAAATTATAGATATATTGAATATTACGGAATCGCTTATAAAAGAATTGGAGTTTACATATTTTTAGCCTTAACCGTTCTAGGATTAATTTCCATGATTTTAAAAATAAAAGATAAAAAATCTGTTCATTTTTTATTACACAAAAATGCTTGGATTTGGTATTTTAGTTTTTCTATTTTAGCCTGGATCAATTGGGATGCTAAAATAACAAACTATAATATCACTACAGATTATAAAAGTGAAATAGATCTTGACTTTTTATTAAACGAAGTTTCTGATAAAAATATTTATATATTGGAAGAACGAAAAGATGTATTAGTAGAAAGGAGTACAAACTCAATACACCAAATCGAAAAAGGAATACAAACTAAGATTTATTCTTTTGAACAAAGAAAAAAAGATCAGTCATGGTTATCTTGGAACTATGCTGACTCTAAAAATCTTAAACTCCTTAATAACAGGTAATTTACATTTATGCAATATTTATTATTAATTCCAGCATTTTTTATTTTTTGTTTCATTCTTGTCATTTTCGGAGGAACGATTATTCGGTTTGTAAAAAGTTTTGCTAATCAATACGAACCAACAAAATATGATTCTGGATTTGTTAATTTTTTTACATCATTTAATTATGTTCTAAGTCCTACCTTAATTTCGATAGTTGGTCCAATTGGTGGATTAATATTAAGCTATGGCGCTAATGATCATTTGCATTTTGATGATATATTATATACACCTTTAAACCATGATCATTTTTTAACCATTGCCGTATTTTATGGAGTAGCCGTTTTATCTTTTTGGATTTCAAAAATATCTAAAGGAAAAGGATCTCCAATTGTCAAATCCGTTTCTGTTTTAGGAATGACTCAGGGTATTTTTCTTTGTATCTTTTTAGCAATACAATTAGGTCCATTTTCTGTTTATGGATTCCTACCTGTTATTATTACTTTTCCACTATTATGTCCTTTCTTATTTTCATTATTGCTATTTATTGAAATTAAAAAGCAATTTTATTATTACCAACAAGAATTAATAGAAGAAGATCCTATTTACGACAGTTTAGTCCTTGATCAGATTGGAAAAAACATAGTACATCCTAAAGCAAATCATCCTTTTATTTTTTTGCTATTGTTTCCATTCATTGCGATTCAACAAGTTATATTAATTTTATTTGGACAACAGCCCACATCATTTATTAAAGCATTTACAGAAACGACTACTTATACTTTTTCTCAATTTGAGCCGCCACCAAATCCAGGAGGAGGACATTATTTATGTACCATTGCCTCAAGAGGCAGTAGTTGGTTGGTTTTGCCGCTCAGAAAAGGAGTCAGAGGAGGTAAATTAATTGATGTAAATCGGCAACTCATGATTTCAAATGCTTTTGAAGAATGGTTAGAACAGCATTGTCCATTTTTTCATCGTTTCCTAAGAAACAATTATAATAAAGTAGGTATCCCATTAAATAATTTAGTCCAAAACAAATGGATTTCTAATCTATTTTTCATCATTATGAAACCTTGGGAATGGTTCTTTTTAATTTGGCTTTATCTTTTTGATACATATCCAGAAAAAAGAATCCAAAGACAATATCTTCCGACAAATAGGACGAAGAAATGATTATCTTTACTTTCCAAAACTGAGTAAGCTTGAATGATTAAAGTTGTCCGTAGATCACACGATTTAATATTTTACCCTGTAGTAGCGTTGTTAGTTATTACCACAGCTTTAATTATTATCCAACCTGAAAATGCCGCTTTTAGAATTTTCACCAATCATGCTGTTGAAATCATGTTTGGTATCTTAGGCATGGGTTTATTATTTCTATTCACCAAATGGCATTCTTTAATGTTTTTTGCTTTTAGTTGCACAGGTTTACTTTGTCTTTTTCTGAAGACAAGTACTAATCCAGCTCCTACATATGCAAAACCGAATCTTACAGAAGATTTGGAAGTGATCCACTTAAACATATCGAATTACGACTGGGGAGATTATGATGAATTATCAGACATTATCCTGAATTCTTCTGCTGATTTAGTATCTGTACAAGAAGTAACGCCTGATTGGGACATGATGTTAAAAATGTCTTTAAAAGATTCTTTTCCTCACATGAGCTCTTTAGCTAGTATTAGTTTTAATGGTTTAGCCGTTTTTTCAAAACTACCCCTTATCAATTTGGATACTTTTTATCATCAAAATATTCCTAACCTTACTGGACAAGTTAAAATGGGAATAGAAGGAAGGAAAAAAATCCGATTCGTTACAACGTATACCAACCCTTCGTTTGATAATGATAAATTTTATCAAGAATTAAAGGAGCATTTCACCACGATTATTGGTCGATTAAAAGAAACTAAGGGACCACTTATTGCTTTTGGAACGTATAATATTCGGGCTTTCACTCCCGAAATGAAATACTTCACCAATGCTTTAGGATTATACAACAGTAAACGATCTATCAATCCTTTGAATGAATTTTCATACGAACATATATTCCATTCAGAACATTTGGAATGTAGTAATTTTGGTGAATTATATACAGAAGACAATCAAAACATGATAGGCTTGAATGTCAAATTACAATATAAAAATGATCCAATAAAGCATGATCCAAGAGCGACTCAATAGTTTTAAATATGCTTTAAAAGGATTAGTCGATCTATTCAAGAATACGCCTAATGCCCGTTTCCACTTATTCATGGCTTTTGCTGTTGCTATCTGTGGTTTTATTTTTCAAATATCGATAACGGAATGGTGTCTTTGTATACTTTCTATCGCTTTAGTTATTATGGCAGAAGCTTTTAATACAGCGATAGAATACTTGACAGATTTGGTTTCACCAGACTATCATATTTTAGCAGGAAAAACAAAAGATGTTGCTGCGGGAGCCGTTTTAATCATTTCCATTGGAGCTACAATAGTAGGTCTTATCATTTTCTTGCCCAAAGGCTTGGATCTTTTGATGCATTATTATTGATTTTTTACCTATATTAGAAGCCTACAATACAAAAGCAAACATGGAGAGAATACAAGTAACTGTTGATGATGTTGTCCCAGGAGACTCGGATGATGCCTTCGATATATTGCTCCGTTTTAATACCTATCACGAATGGTGGCCTAGTACTATTCCAATTGATTGTGAAGAATATAAAGATGTTTTTGTGGGCAATAAATTATTAATTCGCCCCTACCCTTTTATCAAAGTGGGTTGGAAAATTCACTCTTACGATCCAGGAAGAGAAATCATTATTCATTATTATAAAGGTATGCATTCAGGCATGGGTGTTTGGACTTTTGCGGAAACAGATGATAATCAAGCATTGATTTCTTTTGAAATAGATATCTTACCCAAAAACCGCATTTACAAATGGGCATATAAATTATTTAATGTGGAAAAATCGCATATCCGCCAAGTTAAAATGGTCATAGAAGCGGTAGCTAAACAAATTAAACATTTACAATCATTAGATTCTCCAACTGATGCTGCTTAAGACTCGTGGGATTATTATTAGAAGTACCAAATTCGGGGAATCGAGTTTAATTCTTGATATATATACCTTACACAAAGGCCGACAATCTTTTGTTATCAATAGTGTTCGTTCTGCGAAAGCTAGAGTTAAACAAAGTTTGGTCAGTTTATCTTCTTTGGTAGATCTTGTCGTTTATCATAGAGACAATAAATCTTTAAATCGAATTAAAGAAATTAAATCTGCTTCGATTTATTCAGCTATTCCTTTTAATGTTATTAAAGGAACTGTTGCTTTATTTATGGTAGAATTAATTGAGAAAACGGTAAAAGAAGCTGAAGAAAACACGTCCTTATATCATTTTATTGAAGACAGTTTTTTAGCTTTAGATGAAGCAAAAAAAACGACTCTTTTTCCTTTAATGTTTCCTATTTTATTAATGTCATACTTAGGTTTTTCTCCAGGAAACAATTGGTCACTAGAAAAACCTTATTTTGATATTAGAGAAAGTTTATTTGTAAAAAAGCCTCCTCATATTCATTTCCTTTCGCCTGAATTAAGTCAAATTTTCTCTTCTCTTTTACGAATCGAAATTAATGATTTAGAAGCAGTTCAAATATCGAAACAAGAACGATCTGATTTATTAGATGGAATTTTAAACTACTACAAATATCATGTAGAAAATTTTAAAGAATTAAATTCACATTTAGTATTAAGAGAGGTACTAGGTTGATAATTTTTTAAAAAGAATACGATAAGCCTACATTTAAATAATAGGGCGTTATTTTATGTTTAAAATCTTCATTCTTTTTTGTGAGCCTAAATGATGGTTTCATTATTACTGAAGAAAACAAATCTACATTTTTTGAAATTCTTCTAGACACCCCAACTTCTCCATAAAAAGAAAGTCCTGCATTTAATCGATAAGAATTAAATTCATCTAATTTTGAAACTACATTTTCATTGGAAACAAAATTCCCTTTATTATTATATTTCAAATTTACACCTATTCCTGCTCGAATAAAACTAGACATTTTTCCTCCAAAGGCTAAATTAAACTGAGTATAAAAATTAACATCTAACATTTGATGTTTTTGATATAAAGAATAATTCGTTGAGATTAAGGAAGATACTAAAATTGAATCTAAATTTTCGTATGTATTTTCTTCAATGGTAATATCTATTAATTGCCGATGTTGTTGATATTGCAGTCCTACACCAATTTCATAATTCTTAATTTTTCGATTTAGATTTAAATTTAAATTATACGACTCTAATGTTTTAGTATTATTATTCCTTAATTCAACATATTCATCAGAAGAATAACCATGAAGGGTATCTGCAAATTCATTTTCTATGAATTTTAATTTATGCTTTGCATAACCTATACCTCCACTTAATCCTACTGACCATTTATTGGTTTTTCTTTTTTTCAAACTTGGATTATTTTCTGAGAAAACAGGTAGTTCATTAATTCCCTCCTGAATAGTATCGAAATTTAAATTTTTAATTAAGTCTATTTCCTCAAGAATAAATGAATTTATAATTTCATCTGTATTTAAAGACGAATCATCTTTTTCAATCTTTGTTTCAGATTGCTTTCCAACTAGGTCTACAACAACATTATCAGGGTTATCTTCAAGAACATTAATTACTTCTACACCCTCTAGATTAGAATCTTCTAGCAATGTGTTATTATTTAAAATTAAACCATCAATTACTTCGTCCTTATTAAAGTAAAAATCCGGAACAGACCTATAGTC
>JAHDFV010000243.1 GCA_020627985.1 Saprospiraceae bacterium | reverse complement strand
AGGTGAAGGGGGCGTAAGTCCTTACCACTTAGAAGAAGGAGGTGATTTAATTTATAATACTGAAAATAAATTAGCTTTTAAAGCATTAGATGAATTCGGTATTGCTGCTGATATTGAAGGACAATTATTCGATCAATCTGGTAAAATCATTACTTCCTTTCAAAGTTTTCACCAAGGAATGGGTGCTTTAAATTTCACTCCAAAAAAAGGAAATAAATATGAAGTAAAAATAACTAAGCCCCAAGGAATTAATAAAGCATATCCTATTAATAATATTTTAGATAACGCACTTGGATTAAGAGTACTTCAACAAGAAAAAGATAAATTAAATTTATCCATATATTCTCCAAAAAATCAAACCATTTATGTTGTTGGAAATATTGGAGATAAATTAGATCGAGTCTTTCCTTTTTCAGTAAAAACAGGAGAAAATAAATTAGCAATCCCTACCGACAATATGTCTATTGGCATTTTAAAATTAACCCTAATTGATCAAAATTTATTATCACATGCTGAACGTCTAGTATTTGTAAATAAAGAAAGAGAAATTAATGTTAGTATTACTAAGAATAAGAGCAAATATGCTCTAAGAGAAGATGTTACTTTAGATATTAAAATAACTGACGATAAAAACCAAGGGATTGAAGGAGATTTTTCTCTAGCTGTAATAGATGATCAAATACATACTTTTGCTGACGATAAACAAGATAATATTAAATCTTATTTATTAATGAGTTCTGAGCTAAATGGAGAAATCTTTGAACCTAATTTTTATTTTGACCCTAATGAAGAAAAAGCAAATGAAGCTATTGACTTTGTTATGTTAACCCATGGATGGAGAAGATTTAAATGGAGAGATATTTTAAAATATCAAAAAAATGATTTAATAAATTTAAATCCTATCGCTGCGGATGAATTAAAAGTTGTAGGAAAATTAATGATTGATGGAAAACCTCTTAAAGGAGTTAGAGTTTGGTCAAAGAATCATGTTCACATTGCTAAGACAGATAAATATGGAATATTTACTATAAGTAATGCTGATCTTCCCTTAACTGTTTTTTCAAAATATAAAGGATTAAAATCCACACAAACTTTTCATCAATATTCTATTTATAATAAAAATTTAATCATTGAAGAACAAACTAAAAAGCCAGTGTTTGCTGAAAGAGCTGAATTGGATATGATGGTAGCTGATGCAGCGATGGTTGAAATAAATGAAGATAATATTGAAATAGAAAAAGATCTCGCAATTGTAGCAGAAAATAAATTTTTTGACGTTGATAAAAATTTAGAGAATGGAGATTTTGCGATGATGGAAAAAAAAGAAATGGCTCTTGAAGAAGTTATCGTTGTGCAACAAATTGTAGATGATCGAGAAATAGCACCACAAGCGTTAATGG
Organism: Saprospiraceae bacterium; assembly: GCA_020627985.1. Taxonomy (GTDB): domain Bacteria; phylum Bacteroidota; class Bacteroidia; order Chitinophagales; family Saprospiraceae; genus JAHDCE01. Next base: position 4,548 of record JAHDFV010000243.1, on the reverse strand, counting down.
GTAAAGTTGCAGGAGTAAGAATACAAAATGCAATGCCGCCTGCTCCTAATGAAGCAAATTTTCATTTTGGAACCGATCCAGGATACAAAATACCTAATTTATATATCCAAGCCATTTATTCAAGAAATGCATATTATAATTCTAGACAATTTTATGCTCCTCGTTATAATAAACATTCTAGAAAAAATATTAATGGTAATGATCAACGAAAAACATTGTATTGGAATCCCAAAGTAAAAACAGATAAAAATGGTGTCACTCAATTTACATTTTCTAATGCAGATTTAGAAAGTACTTATCGAATTATTATTGAAGGTATTTCTAATAAAGGACAAGTTATTCGTAATGAATCACAAACCTTTTCTACTCAAAAATCGATTTCATTTTCTGCTAAAACTCCAATTGCAGTAACACATGGTGATTCATTGTTTATTCCCATTACGTTAAAAAATAATACGAATGAGAATATTATCGGAAGTCTAAATGCTAATCAGCTATCAGGTTTGATTTCTTTAGATAAAAATTTGAATCGAGAAATTAATATTCCTTCAAATTCTACTTATACAGAAACATTTAAATTAATGGTGGATAAGAATTCAAAAGGAATGAAGAATTTGCAATTTTCTTTTACTCATCCAAATGGAATCGAAAGAATAATAAATAAAATAGAAATTAATCCAAAGGGATTTCCAAGAAATGTTTCTTTTTCGAGTAAAGAACTACAAAGAACTTTCACTTTCGAAATAAATGATATTTTAGATCAATCACTAGAAGGAGAAATTAATATTTATCCAAATATTATGGAAGAATTAGTTTCAGGAACAGAATCAATTATTAGAGAGCCTTATGGTTGTTTCGAACAAACTTCTTCTAGTAATTATCCAAACATTATGGTTTTAAATTATTTAAAAACAAATGGAGAAGTAAATCCAAATCTAGAACAAAAAGCGATTTCTTTTTTAAAGACGGGCTATGCTCGTTTAGCAGGATATGAATGTAGTAATGGAGGATTCGAATGGTGGGGAAATGATCCTGCACATGAAACTTTAACTGCTTATGGATTACTACAATTTACAGATATGAAAAAAGTTTACCAAGGAGTAGATGAAGATATGATACAAAGAACGAAAGATTTTTTATTAAATAAAAGAGATGGTAAAGGAGGCTATAAACAACGCCAAGGAGGTCTGGATAGTTTTAGAGGATCTTCATATGAGGTAGGTAATGCATATTTAACTTATGCTTTAACAGAGGCTGGAGAAAAAGATATCAAAAAGGAAGTAAATTTCTCAACAAATGAATCTTTAAAATCAAAAGATGGTTATCGATTAGCATTAAATGCTTTATCCAATTTTAATATTGATAATTATGAAAAAGCCACAGAATGTATAGCAGTATTAAAAGAACAATTTAATTTTATTAAAAAAGATGTTATCACAGTAAATGAAACGATTACACAATCATACGGTGATAATAAATATACTGAAACAGCTTCACTATTTGCTCTTGCTTTGATGAAAGAAAAAAATGTAGATACTAAATTTTTAGATAAATTAGTCAAATACATTTCTAGTAAAAGATCCGGGCATGGTGGTTTTGGATCAACACAGGCTACTGTACTTTCTTTGAAAGCTTTTACTGCTTATTCTTCTTTTGTCGGCAAAACAGATGAAAGTGGAAAAGTTCAAGTTTTTGCCAACGGTAATAAAGTTCATGAATTAAAATATAATAAGGGACATCGTGGAAAAATAAGAGTAGATATTAAACCATTCTTAAAAGCAGGTGAAAATAAAATAACAGTTGCTTTTGACGAAACGAGTAAAGCACTACCTTATTCTAGTAATATTAATTGGACATCTTTAACGCCAGATAGTTCTCCGAATTGTAGATTGGATTTAGAAACAACAATTAATAATACAAATACCAAAGTGGGTGAAACCGTACGTTTAACATCAAAAGTAAAAAATATTCATTCTGAGGATATTCCAACACCTATAGCTTTAATTGGAATTCCTGCAGGACTAAGTCTTCAGCCTTGGCAACTAAAAGAATTAAAAGAAAAGCAAGTTTTTGATTACTATGAAATTCAAGGAAATTATTTAATCACGTATTTTACCGGGATTAAAAAAGGGAAAGAAAAAATAATTCATCTTGATTTAAAAGCAGATATTCCAGGTTCTTATAAAGCCCCTGCTAGTACAGCTTATTTATATTATGATAAACAAGATAAAGATTGGGAAAAAGGAAATTCCATTCAAATATTACCTTAAAAAATTCAAAGAGAGAAGTGCAAATAATGCACTTCTCATTTTTCATTCAAAACTACCGAAATGAAAAAAGTATATTTTTTACTTTATCTCGTCTTTCCTATCTCTTTATTTGCTCAATCCTTAAATGAAAATGCATTTATTGATTTTTATTTGAACAATAATATGAATGAAAGTTCATTAGGTGTTTTCACTATAAGAAGTTATGATGGAATTGCAAAAGTGAATTTAATTAAAAATATTCCTTCTTCTTGGATTCATTCTTATTCATTAAATCATTTACCTCTTTCAGATCGTTTTGCAGATCCCAATAGTCCTTTTGGGAGAAATTACATTGGTATAATAAAAGGCATTAAAAAAAGAACAACAATTCAATTTTTATCTAGCCATTTTGGTGAATTAGATGCTAATTTGATTAGTAATTACAAAGTAAGTAAAAAGAAAAATATTCAAACTTCTTTTTTAGTGAATTATCATCAATTTACGAATCAAAGAGATAAAAACAAAGATAATTTTTTAGATCTGAATAAAAAGAAAAAGTTTATAGGAATAAATAATTGGATCTACGGATATAAAAATTTCAAAAGTGCTTTTAGTATCTTTCATTTTAGGCTTAATGAAAATGGAGGAGAAAATAATTTCGATAAAGATGTAGATTATTTAACAACCAATGCCTATGGTTTAGGTCAAAAAACTATACATACTGGAATAGCATTTAAAAATGATTATATATTTAAAAACAATGAAAATCAGAAAACAGGATCTTTATTCTTAGACACTGACATCAGAATTACAGATGCAAGCCAATTTTACGGTACGAATGAATATAAAGGAAATGAAAATATAATTCATGTTTACACAGGTTATATCAAAGAATTTAGCATGTCAGATTTTGAACTTGGACTTCATTATCGAAGTGAATTTTTAAAAGAAACTTATGGAAATGCTATTCAAATAAATAGGCATTTATCTGCTCCAAGCATTTATGCGAAATATTCAACAAAAATAGGTTATAAAATAAAAATACAACCCGACATTAGAATTCAATTATTAGAAAATAAATTAGATTATTTTCCAAGTTTAAAATTAACATATCAAGCAAATAAACAAATTGTATTGAGTGGATTTACAGGACGAGGTGCACGATATTTAAATGTTTTAAAAGAACAAAATCGCTTCCTCTTTAGTAATAGAAATATTATTTACGATGGAAATTTATTACCAGAGAAAGCTTGGCATTATGGTATTAGTGCTAAGTATTTTCCGAGAATTAATTTTTATTTTTTAGACAACTATGTGAGTAATTTTAAATTTACTTTTTTATTTCATCATAATATTTATCAAAATATTAATATTGTCGATATTGAAAACCCTAGCGAATTAAAATTTTATAATTTCAATGGCACGGCTTTCAAAACATCCGTAAATGGAAGATTTTCTTTTAGCCCATTTGAACGAGCAAAATTAGTCATGATGTATAGATATGATATTTTTAAAACTAAAGAAACAGGTGAATTAAAAGATCGATATTATTATCCAAGGAATAATTTTATGCTTTCATTTAATTATTCAACGAGATGGTTTGATTTTAATACTCAATACCATTTAATCGGAAAAACCACTACTCCACTCTATGCCTACGATTCTGGATATTCCCCCATCAAAAGACGTTGGGACATTTCTGTAAATATTCCTTTACAATCTTATTTCTCTAATCGAAATAAAATAAAGAAATTAAATATAATTATAGGGGCTGATAATATCACTGGAAAGAATAATAAAAAAGTAATTTTAAATTCAGCGAACCCTTTTGGACTAGAAATGGATGGTGGAATTAGAGAAGAAAATGCTTTAGGTGGTAAATTTTATGGTGGATTAAGAATTGGTTTTTAATTTTAAATCTTAATTTGTAAAAAAATTAAGAGCATGAAAAAATACTTAACAATACATTTAATATTCTTATTATTTATAGGTAACTATATATCAGCACAGAATGATTGTAGTATTAATATTTTAGGCGAAAATTATGATGCTTGTCAAGGAGAAAATATTGAAGTTACTGCTACAGATTCAGATGCTTTCACTGATCCTGCGAATTTTTCTTGGACATTAACGGGACCTAATGGTGAAGATTTATCTGATCTCTTAACTATAAGTTCGGACAGTTTAACTGTTTCATTTAATTCTGATTTATATATTGATTTCGACAATGGCGATTATGTTTTTACGTTGGGCTACATAGAAAAATTTGTAGCCAATTACATTTCAATAAGAGTAAAAT
>JAHDFV010000009.1 GCA_020627985.1 Saprospiraceae bacterium | reverse complement strand
AGGTGAATATGAAAATGAGACTATTCTTTGTCCGACGTTTTAATAAGAAAATAAATAAATTAAAGATTGATTCTAAACTTTAAGTACATACATTTGTATTACATTTTTGAAAAATTAATCAATTTAGAATCATGAAAAAATATTTAATTCTTTTGTTACTACCCTTAGCTATTTGGGCATGTAATCCAAAATCTTCGACTTCGACATCAACATCAACACCATCACCTACAGCTTCTTCTTCAAATGTAACATTTGATGCAACACCGCCAGGAGAAATTAAATGGACGGGAACTGCTGGTAGATCATTTACAGGAACATTTGATCGCTGGAAATTTAATTCTTTTGAATTACCTGATGGAGATTACACAAAAGTTAAAGCAGAAATTGCGGTTGATATCGCTTCTGTAAATGTAAATCCAGATGGGTTAGAGAATCATTTAAGAGCTGATGATTATTTAGATGCTAAAGGGCATCCTATTGCTACAATTAAATTGAATGGTGCTACTAAAGAAGATGATGGTTCATACACTTCTCAGGCTACTGTGGAGTTAAAAGGTATTAAAAATGATGTTGAAATTTACTTTTTTGTTGATGGAGATATAGTGAAAGGTTTAGCTACTTTATTAAGACAAAATCATGAAGTAGGCGATGATAAAGGAGTAAAAAATGAAGTACCGATTACTTTTTCTTTTAATCCTCCAAAATAATAAAAAGGCGAGTCAAAAATGACTCGCCTTTTTATCTTCATATACAATTTCTAAAGAAGTGTTTTAAAATAAGTTTCAAACTCTTCGATAGTCATTGAACCCTTATCTCCTTCTCCTTGTTTTCGAACGGAAACTTTATTTTCTTCTGCTTCCTTCTCTCCAACAATTAACATTAAAGGAACTTTATTCACTTCTGCATCTCTGATTTTACGACCAATTTTTTCATTACGTACATCAACATAACCTCTAATATCTTTAGCCGCTAATTGATTTTCGATATCCTTAGCATAATCATTAAACTTTTCACTAATCGTTAAAATAGCGAACTGTTCTGGCTGTAACCATAATGGGAATTTACCACCACAATGCTCCGTTAATACACCAATAAAACGTTCCATAGAACCAAAAGGAGCTCTATGAATCATTACTGGACGATGTGGTGCATTGTCTGAACCGATATATTCTAATTCAAAACGATTCGGTAAATTATAATCTACCTGAATAGTACCTAGTTGCCAAGAACGCCCTAAGGCATCTTTAATCATAAAATCCAGTTTTGGACCATAAAAAGCAGCTTCTCCATATTCTGTTACCGTTTTTAATCCAACATCTTTTGTTGCATCAATAATTGCATTCTCTGCTAAATCCCATACTTCATCAGATCCAATATACTTTTCTTTATTATTGGGATCTCTTAATGAAATTTGAGCCGTATAATCATTAAAGCCTAATTTTTCTAATACATAAGTTGTTAATTCCAAAACCCCTAGAAATTCTTCTTTTAATTGCGAAGGCATACAGAATAAATGGGCATCATCTTGTGTAAAGCCTCTTACCCGAGTTAATCCATGCAATTCTCCTGTTTGCTCATATCGGTAAACGGTTCCAAATTCAGCAATTCTAATGGGAAGGTCTTTATATGATCTTGGTTTATGACCAAAAATTTCACAGTGGTGTGGGCAGTTCATGGGTTTAAGCAAGAACATTTCTCCTTCTCTTGGAGTATGGATTGGTTGAAAACTATCTTCACCATATTTCTCCCAGTGTCCAGAGGTTTCATAGAGTTCTTTTTTACCAATATGTGGCGTAATAACAGGTTGATACCCACGTTTCACTTGTTCTTCTTTTAAGAAATTTTCTAATCTAGAACGAAGTGCAGTTCCTTTAGGCAACCAAATAGGTAATCCTGCACCTACTTTTTCAGAAAACATGAACAATTCTAATTCCTTTCCTAATTTTCTATGATCTCTCTTTTTCGCTTCCTCTAAAAGCGCTAAATACTCTTTTAATTCTTTTGCTTTTGGAAAAGAAACGCCATACAAACGAGTCAGTTGCTTTCTTTTCTCATCTCCTCTCCAATAAGCCCCTGCTACTTTCATTAATTTTATGGCTTTAACACTTCCAGTATTTGGAATATGGGGTCCTCTACATAAATCCGTAAAAGCTCCTTGCTCATAAAAAGTAATTGTTCCATCTTCTAACTCCTCTAATAATTCTAATTTATATTCATCTCCTTTTTCTTGAAAATAAGAAACCGCCTCTACTTTAGAAACATCTTTGCGAACAAAATTATTTTTTTGTCGCGCCAACTCTAGCATTTTCTGCTCTATTTTATTGAAATCACTAGACGACAATGTTCTATCTCCTAAATCAATATCATAATAAAATCCATTTTCAATAGAAGGTCCAATTCCAAGTTTCACACCTGGATATAATGCTTCTAATGCTTCAGCCATAATATGAGCTGTAGAATGCCAAAAAGTGGTTTTACCATCCTTGTCTCTAAAGGTTAATAATTGTACAGTAGAATCTTCTTCAATGGGCCGATTAGAGTCCCAGACTTCTCCGTTTACTTTTGCAGCTAATACATTTCTGGCTAATCCTTCACTTATAGATAAAGCGATTTCATGTGAGCTTGTTCCTTTTTCATATTCTCTGACGGAACCATCAGGTAGAGTAATGTTGATCATCATTACACATTTTTGTAGTTATTTAATATCACTGCAATACGAGAGCAGCAATTTTTATAAGTCGCAAATATGGGGTTTTTAATATTTAAATGCTTGATTAAAGCGCTATAAATAAAAAACGGGTTACCCTTGTTTTAGGCTAACCCGTTTCTAATAGAATTAATTCCAAATTTATTTTTTCTTTTTGAAATCTCCATTCTTCCAAGCTTTAATAAAATCTCTCCAAGCCAATGGATCAAAAATACGCATAGGGGCAATTTGACCTTTATGATAATAACTCTTTGCTTGTTGTCTTAAATAATAATCTCCATTTTCATTACCATCCATAGGAGTTGATTTAGCAATAGTAGCAATTAAATTTTTATCTAAATTCTTCTCTGCATTACTTACTAATTCTTCTTCCACACTCATGGCTAAGAATTCTAGTTTAAAATGTTCTTTGCTTGGCCAAGGAAAAACTACAGTCTCAGGTAAATTTATCGTATCCATTGTCATTAATTGAACTAATGAATATCGTTGATCTGTTAATGTATCTGGAATAGTAAATTGAACAGACTTATATCCTACTCCTGAAAAAACTATTTTTTCTCCTTTTTCTACAACAATAGAAAAGAAGCCTTCCCAGTCTGTATAGACTCCTCTTTCTGTTCCTTCGACAGCAACCGTAATAAAAGGTATGGGTTCCAAGTCATCTCCTGCGCCATCTAAAACTAGCCCTGAAAACTGAACTAAGTTTAAAGAATCTTGAGTTGCTTCTTGAGCTTTTACAGAAAAAGAAATCAAGAATACTAGGAAGCTGGATATTAATATTAATTTTTTCAAAATATTATTATTTTCGATCGTTCAGACAAAATTAAAGATAATGTGGCTGTATTCCAATACAATAGTACCTTTGTAACCGTAAATGGTTGTTTTATGACTATAATATTATCTGACCTTAACGCTTTTTTAACCGAAATAATATATGGCAGACTTTAAAGATCAACTTATATATGGTAAACACCCACTTCTTGATGCTGTTCAAACAGGTGAAGCTATTGATAAGATTTGGTTACAAATAGGAATGAAAGGTGAATATGTTTCTAATATGAGAGATTTATGTAAGAAACAAAATATACCCATTCAAATGGTTCCGAAAGAAAAGTTGAATAAATTAACTGGAGGAAATCATCAGGGAGCCATCGGTTTTGTTTCAATGGTTAAGTATTATAAGTTAGAAGATGTTTTACCCCAAATTTATGAGCAAAACGAAATACCTCTTATCCTCGTTTTGGATGGCATTACAGATGTCAGAAACTTTGGAGCTATTGCTCGATCTGCAGAATGTTTAGGTGCTCATGCATTAGTTATCGGAAAAAAGAATGCAGCAAGAATAAATGCAGAAGCCTTGAAAACATCTGCAGGTGCATTATCAAAAATTCCCGTATGTAGAGAAAATAGTCCAATGGCTGCCGTCGAATATTTACAACTTTCAGGAATACAAGTAGCTTCCGGTCATCTAAAAGCTAAAAATGGAATCGCTGAAGTTGATTTTACGATTCCAACTGCAATTCTTCTAGGATCAGAAGGGAGAGGTGTACATTATACCTTAACTGAAATGGCAGATAATCAATTCATCATTCCGCAATCAGGTACTACAGATTCTCTTAATGTTGGAGTTGCTGCTGGAATAATTCTTTATGAAATTTCGAGACAGCGAAATCATTGATCAATTCTCGTTTTGTAATGAGTTAAATTTGTATTTTCGCCTTTTATAATCCTTTGAACATATTTCATATTTTTTTTCACAATGGAATAAATAAAATAGACGTTAAACCCATATCCATTTAATTCGAAACTAGATCTTGAGACATTTAATACCTTATTTTATTACTAACATGGTTGATTCTAATAAAACGACTGGTCGTTTTAAAGGCTTTACTATGTTTTTGGATATGTCTGGTTTCACCAATCTAACAGAACACTTATTTAAAGAAGCAGGACATGAAGGAGCGGAATTAATGTCTGATATTTTAAATGATATCTTTTCTCCTTTAGTAGAACTTGTTTATAAAAAAGGTGGATTCATTCCTTATTTCGCTGGCGATGCGTTTACAGCCATTTTCCCAGATCAAGAGGGAAGTATTGTTGCTGAAGGATTAGCAGATTCTGCTTTAGAAATTCAAAAAGTTTTTTCCAATAGAAATGAATGGCATAAAGGGAAAGAATTTCCTATTCGTCTTAAAATCGGATTATCTTATGGAGATGTAAATTGGGGAATTGTTGGCTTAAAACATAAAGGATATTATTTTAGAGGGCAAGCCATTGATAATTGTGCAGCAAGCGAACACAGAGGAAATATCAATGAAGTGATTGTAGATGATCATTTCATTCAACAATGTACAGACAAAGAATCTCATTTTACATGTACTAAAATTGAAGAGGGGTATTATAAGGTATTAGAATCCAATCCTAATCTTTTAGAAAAAGAAAAAATACACATTACTCCTCCAGTACAAATTGATAAGATAAATCCATTCCTTCCTGACAGTATATTAAACTATGGGGATTCGGGAGAATATCGTGAAGTTGTTTCTATTTTTATTTCTTTTAAAAATGTGGAGACATTAAGATATTTAATGAATTTGCTACAATCGTCAGAGAACAATTTCACAACTTTTCTGGATATTTTAAGGAAATTGATTTTGGAGATAAAGGAGGGGTTATTGTTGGTTTTTTTGGAGCGCCCACTACTTATGGAGACAATGGAGAACGAGCATTAGAATTCATTCTTTCTTTAAAAGAAGAGTTGAACTCCATTCAAAAGAAAACACCTTTAGATTACAAAGTGGGGATTACTTCTGGGATGGTTTATGCAGGTATTATAGGCGGTCAAGAAAGATGTCAATATGCTGCAGTAGGAAATACCGTTAATTTAGCTGCAAGATTAATGGTCTATGCAGATTGGGGTGAAATTTTAGTCGATAAAAATATTATCAAAGAAAAAGGATTTGCCTTCCGACATAAAGGAGATATTATTTACAAAGGTTTTGAAGGACCCATTTCTACTTTTAAATTAACTGGACGAGAAGAACAAAAAGCATTTTATTCTGGTGCTATGATCGGGCGGAATAAAGAATTAAAACAATTGGTAGAATTTGCTCAACCAATTTTTGATCATACTTTTTCTGGAGTCGCTGTAATTTATGGAGAAGCAGGAATCGGTAAAAGTCGATTATCCTATGAAACTCGCAATGCGTTATTGAAAAAAGGAAATCTAAATTGGTACACCTGTCAAGCCGATCAAATTTTACAAAAACCATTTAATCCTTTTGTTTATCTCTTCAAAAATTTCTTTGCCCAATCTCCTGAACGGAATTATGATGCGAATAAAGAAATTTTTGAGACCCGATTTGAAGAACTCATCTCACAAAGCAAACTTCAATTGAGTGATCATCCAGAATTGGATGAAATCATTCGTGAATTAATGCGAACAAAAACTGTTATCGCTGCCCGATTGGGTTTATATTATACCGATTCTTTATGGAACCAATTGGATGCCAAAGGTCGATATCAAAATACGATCTCTTCTTTTATTAATGTTCTAAAAGCAGAAGCCTTAATTACTCCTTTTGTTTTAGAAGTTGAAGATGGGCACTGGTTTGACGAGAGCACAAAAGCGCTTTTAACCCAACTGGTTGTTGAGATGAAACAATACCCGTCTTGCTTAGTGATTACTTCTCGATATCATGAAGAAGATGGTTCTAAGCCCATTTTCTTCAATAAAGATTTGCCTGAGCAAATGCCTTTTTTAGAAGTTGATTTAAATGTACTTTCTGCGGAAGCAGTAGAAGAATTTGCTGAGACTAAGTTGGAAGGAGAAATTAGTAACGAATTTAAGAATTTATTACTTCGAACAACAAATGGCAATCCCTTCTATACGGAACAAGTATTAGAATATTTTTCTGAAAGTGAACTCTTGCGAAAGAAAAATGACATCTGGCATATTAAGGATAAAAACATAAAAATTTCGGGTTCTATTAATGCTGTCTTAATGGCGAGAATTGATCGTTTATCCTCATTGGTTAAAGAAACGGTTAAAGCCGCTGCTGTGATAGGAAGAGAATTTGAAGTCCTTGTTTTAAGTGAAGTCATGAAAACACAACGTGAATTTGTAAAACGAAATGGCAATGCTAAAGCATTACTTCAAGAGCAAATTGAAACAGCAGAGAAAGGACAAATTTGGAAAGCTGTTAATGAAATTAGATATATTTTTAAACATTCCCTTTTGAGAGAAGCTGTATATGACATGCAACTCCGTACTCGATTGAGACAGCTACACAAATTAATTGCCGAAGCAATTGAAACGCTTTATGAAGAACAAATTGAACAGAGATATGCAGATCTTGCCTTTCATTACGAACAAGCTGGCTCTAAATCAAAAATGAATTTATATTTAGAGAAGGCTGGTGATTATGCGAAAAATAATTTTCAAAATGCAAGAGCTATAACCTACTATGATAAACTGGCAGATAATTTAGATCACATTAAGCAACAATTGCCTTATGTAAAAACATTGCTTAAAAAAGCAGATATTTTAGTATTGATTGGTGATTGGAACGAAGGAGAAAGAATACTTCAAAATGCTTTGGCTTTATCCAGTTCTACTAGTGATAAATTATTGCTCGGTAGAGCCAATAATGATTTAGGTAGTTTACTCACTCTAAAAGGAGAATATGCAGAATCTAAAAAATATTTAGAAATCGCAGCAGGCTTTTTTGAAGAAATTAATGATTCTATTGGCATGTCAAAGGTCTATGGACATTTAGGCAATGTTTTCTTTAGACAAGGGAGTTATGAAAAAGCAAAAGATTACTTCAAAGAAAGTTTGAGAATTAGTTCTGAATCAGAATATGCTCACAATAATTTTAGTATCGTTTCTAATTTAGGTCTTGCTCTGATGAATCAAGGTCAATATGATGAGGCGATTACCAATATGCTTCCTCATTTAGATGAATGTTTTCAAGAAGGAAATAAATTAGGTATTGCCAACATTAGTATTTATCTCGGTATTGTTTACTTTGAAAAAGGAGACAATGACAAAGCGATGGAATGCTATCAAAAAGGTTTGAAGGAATGTGAAGATTTAGGGAATAAATTCTTAATTGCAATTGCCTTGGGTTGTATGGGTAAACTCTTGGTCAAGAAAGGACATTTCGAAACTGCAACTGAATTATACGATAGAGATTTAAAAATATGTAGGGAACTTGGAGACAAGCAAGGAACTTCAATAACTCTAGGATTAGTTGGTGATCTTTGCTTAGAAAAAGGAGAATTAGATCAAGCGATTGAATACCTTTCAGAACAACTGCGTCTTTCTGAAGAGTTGAATTATAAAAAAGGAATTGCTAGTGCACTAGGCTCTTTAGGTGATGCCTATTTCCATAAAGAAGCCTTTAAAGAAGCCAAAGATGCTTATTTAAAAGGAATAGAAATTTGTGAGGCTATTGATAATAGACGATTATTAATCATGATCCTTTTAAGAATGGTTGAATTAACCATTGCCACAAATTCTAATGCAAAGGATTCTAAAGAATATTCTAAAAAAGCAGATGAAATTGCTGACCTTATTGGTAATGAAGAATTAATATTTATCACTACGATAAAAAGAGCTCAATTTGAGCTAAAACATGGAGATAAGATGCAAGCCATCCAAACTTTAGTTGATTCAATTGATAAAGCGAATACCGAGGAAGAAAAAGCAGAAGTATATTATATTCTTGGAATTGGTGATGGATTAAATGGTTCCTCTTCTTATGCTAAAAAAGGCTTAGAACTCTTCGAAAAACTCTATCAGCAAACACCTAAACACATCTATCAGATTAAAATGAAACAATTGAGTGCTACACTTGATTAAAGCTTATTTCTACTCAATTAACGATTCTACAACAGTTCCCCTCTTAAAATATCTGTATATTTGGTTTTGAATCAAATAAATTTACGACATGAAATTATTCTATACCCTTTTGATTTTGCTTATCGCAAGTTTTCAAATAAATGCACAAATTGAAGAAGGCTCACGCTCTATGAGCATTGGATCTAATAATTCTTTAAGCTTAGATATTCCTGGTGCTGATGTAAAGTTAGCAAAGAAGGTTTGGCCTAAATATTTAAAGAAAGTAGGCAAAGGCGGTAAAACTAAAAACATTAAAAAATTAAACGAAACCTTCACAGACGATTATGAATATTATGCTATTGGTGGATCAAATACTATAGATGTTTATGCAAAGTTCACAGACATCGGAGAAAATGTAAATGCTACAATATGGTTTGATCTAGGGGGCGCGTTTCTTAATTCAGAAGATCATGGTGATAAATATAATGAAGGCGAAAAATTCTTAATGAAGTTTGCATTGGAATTAGCGATTACTAAAACTGAAGCAGAATTAAAAGAAGAAGAAAAAGAACAAAAGAACCTAGAGAAAAAACTTTCGGGCTTAAAGAAAGATCGAGAAAGATACCTTAAAGCCATTGAAGATGCTAAGCAAAAGATCGCTTTAAATGAAGCGAATATTGAGCAAAATATCAAAGATCAAGCGTTTACATCTGAAGAGATTGAAAACCAAAAAGGAACTGTCCAAAAGGTAAAAGATCGTTTAGAAGAACTTAAATACTAATTTTTTAGTTCTAATATCTCTGGTAATACAATTTGCTTTTTAAACAAATCATTACCTTTGTACCACCAAGACTTACAAATGATTTTGTAAGTCTTGGTTTTTTAAATCCAATTAGGAAAAAATGGCACAAGAAATTTTTGATAAAGTCAATTCTATACTAGCAGATATTCAAGCAGCTAGTCCAAGTTCAGCTGAAGACATCGAGCAATTCCGTATTAAGTACTTAGGTGCTAAAAATATTTTAAAACCTCTTTTTGGAGAGATTCGAAATATTCCAAATGAACGAAAAAAAGAATTTGGCCAATTAGTCAATACAGTAAAGCAAACGGCTGAAGATAAATTACAAGCACTTAATAATCAAGTTGCTCAAGAAAATGAAACAGCAGAAGCCAATGCATTAGACATGACAGCGCCTGGTGAACCATTAAATATGGGTTCTCGCCATCCTGTTTCTATAATCATGAATCGAATCATTGAAACTTTTAGTCGAATTGGATTTACAGTAGCAGAAGATAGAGAAATAGAAGATGATTGGCATAATTTCACCGCTTTAAATACTCCTGCAGATCACCCGGCTAGAGACATGCAGGATACCTATTATTTATTAAACGATACGGAGCGTTTATTAAGAACACATACCTCTTCTGTTCAAGTAAGAACAATGGAAAACCAGAAGCCACCTATCCGTTCTATTTTTCCAGGTCGAGTATATCGAAATGAAACGATTTCTGCTAGAGCACATTGTCAATTCCACCAAGTAGAGGGTTTATATATTGATGAAAATGTTTCATTTGCAGATTTAAAACAAACGATAGAATACTTTGCCAAAGAAATTTTTGGGCATAAAACAAAGATCCGTTTACGACCTTCATTTTTCCCTTTCACAGAACCAAGTGCTGAAGTAGATATTTCTTGCTTTATCTGCGGTGGAGAAGGTTGTAATGTTTGTAAATATACAAGTTGGGTAGAAATTGGTGGTTGTGGAATGGTTGATCCAAATGTATTAGAAAATTGCGGAATTGATTCTCAAAAATATACTGGTTTTGCTTTTGGTATGGGCGTTGAAAGAATTGCGATGCTTAAATATAGAATCAATGATATTCGATTATTATTTGAGAATGATATTCGATTTTTAAATCAATTTCAATCTGCATTATAATTACGAACATCATAAAAAAGGGAGGCGAATGCTTCCCTTTTTTATTTGCAATATTCCCATCGGTATTCTTTATCCTTAATTGCTTTCCCTGTATTTAACCGAACATTCTTATTCATCTCAAGGTTTCTTTGGATATACACTTCTTGTTCCATAGGATCTGTATATCCAAAAACAATTTTATAGGTTTCCCAATTCATACCATCCCAAGGAATTATTCCTTTGATATATTGATGAGTTTGAACAAAATTCAATGTTAACATTAATGCAAAAAGAGGAATAAAAAACCACCTTATAAATTTATGGTGCAAAAAGTAACTAATACTTGCTGCTAATGGAATACTCAATAAAGCAGATGATTCAACCATCGTTCGCATCCCATATCCTACATACCACCAACACCACCAAGAAGAAAGGATATAAACATTCAATAAAAAGAATAGAAATATAGGCCAGAACGCATCTCTATATTTTTTCCACACCACGTAAAAACCTAAAAGGCTGAATAACATGATCGGTGAATAAATCAGCCAACCATTTCTAAAACTAAACATAAAACGATGCGTGAGCGGCTGACTAAAAAAGAAGCCTTCATCAAAATAGACGTTGACCCAATAGTTTCCTGTTGCTAATTTGAAGTATAAAATTTGAGGAAAAAAGCCAATAAGAAAAAATAAAAAAGCGATAACAATCTGCCTTTTATCATGTAAGATAAGCTGAGTTCTTTCTCTGATATCTGAAAAATTCTTAATCCCCCAAAGTAATGGAATCAGACCAATAATTAAATTTGCAGTACGGGTACAAGTAATCAATCCTAAGGTTATTCCTAAAAGAGGAAGTGCTCTTTTATTACCATTTTGGATCCAGCTCCAAGTTGACCAAAGCAACACTGAATATAAAAAGAAGGAAAAGGAATGGCTCATTATTCCATCAACGGCTGTATAATATAAAAGATTGGTTCCTAAGCCAATGGAAAGGATCGTCACTGCAACAACCCAATCTTTGAAATAATGCAAAAGAACCATTCGTAAGAAAAAGAATCCTAAGGAAACATAAAAAATGACACCTAACAAAATGCTATGCAGGTAATTCATTCCCAAACCATTTCCACCTCCTTTTTTACCTAAATAATGTTCGCCTAAAAAAAAGGGGGAAAGTAATATTGACGGTCCAACTGAATATTTGTTTAATTGAGTTTGGTTGGGTATTTTTTTTACAAACTGATAAATATCAAATCCTTCTTTTTCTAAGAATTGGAATGAAAGATCATCTTGTATGAATATAGCAGGCAAAAAACTATAATAGCCTGCCATATCATATTGTAAAAGATAATGATTTCGATCGTAGGTTCTTTCTGTATTCAAAACGATATTCACCGAAAGGGCAAATAAAAGAATAGCCAGAATAGAAAAAAGATTTTTAATTGGGAACAAAGCCTAAGAACTATAAGTATTCAATAGGAGTAATCTTATTGTCTTTAACTGGAAAAGCACTTGGGTATTCTTGCCTTAATACACTTCGTAGGGCTTCAGATTCCATTTTTGTTTTGAAGGCACCCACTCTTACTTTATAATTTGGTGCTTCATAGGTCCAAACTGGAATCATGGAAGGAAACTTGCTTTCAAAATCAGCTTTAACCTGTTCCATTTTACGACGGTCATTTGTAGAAATGATTTGAACTCTCCATCCTAATGTAAGTGTTGTTGATCTGTTCTGAGCGATATATCTATTGTAGATACTTTGAACATTTGAATCTTCTATATAATTAATTTGTGCTTGTATAGATGTGCTTAAAACACAAATCATCATTGTTACAATAAAAGTAAATGTTTTCATATTCTAAATTTCTTTTGACAAAGATACTAAGCACTTTACAAATAGTACAATGTTTAACTTAAAAGAGCCATACTATTAAAACAACCTAATCTATCTGCACCTGCTTCAATTAATTTCATAGCATCTTCTCTATTTTCAATTCCTCCTGCAGCCTTGATTTTAATGTTTTTAGGTAGATAATCTCTTAAAAACTTTACAATTCCTGGTTGATTACCGTTTCCATTAACCCCTGTAGATGTTTGTACATAATCTACTTCACTCTCTATACAGATATCACAGATTTTTTTGGCTTCATCTTCATTTAATAAATCGACTTCGAAGATAATTTTTATCTTTTTGGCCTTCATTCTTGTCATACTAGCCATCGTTTCTATATCGTTTTTGACATAGTTCCAATCTCCATTCTTTACTGCGCAAATATTAATTACAGCATCAATTTCATCAATACCGTCAATGAAAGCTCTTTTCATTTCTTCTACTTTTGCATAAGTCGTAGAATAGCCCATAGGGAAACCAATAACCGTGGATAATTTCACTGAAGATTCTTCTAAAAACCTTGATGCTTGTTGAACAAAATAAGGAGGAACGCAAACAGATGTCAATTTGTTTTCCTTAGCTTCAACACACAAAATTCTTATTTCTTCTTCCGAGCAATCAGGTCGGAGTAGTGAATGATCTACGTAATTCTTTAGATCGTTTTCATCTACACTATTTTCATTCAAATTCATTGGGCAATTAAAATTTGGCAAATTAGTTTTTAAAAATACGACAATTAAAATTGATATACTAACTATTGCTAAACTACTTCTTGGTATAAACGTAACAGTCTATTTTTTTATTCTTCATTTCTTGCTTAGTTGCTTCTGCTTTACTTTTAGAATTATATCTAGCTGCAACTACAGTATGCATTTGAGAATTAATAAAATTAACTACTTCTGCTTGATATCCTTTTTTCTTTAAAGTCTTTACAAATGAATCTGCATTCTTTTTAGAACCAAAAGAACCCGCAATAACTAAATATTTTGCATTTCTAGCTGTAACAGCAGGTTTTGGAGTAGTGGGCTTGGGTTTAGGTTCCTCATTAACTGTCGTTTTATCGGGAGTATTTTTTTCTTTTGTAACAGATTCATCCACTTTTGCTTTTGCCTCAGCGTTAGCTTCTGCTTGTTGTTCCAATTCCTCTCTCAAAAGTTCTTCCTCTGTTTCTCCAGAAATAATTTCATCCATAATATCTGCTATAGCATCATTATCTCCATATTCATCTGCAATTCTAGCTTCTTCTTCCACATATAAATCCTCTCCATCATCTTCATAGTAATCTTCATCTTCACTATTATATCTAGCATCTACATCGTTGTAATAATCTTCTTCGGTAATCCTAGTTTCTGTATTTTCATTTTGAGATTCTGCTATAGCATTTTTTATACTATTGTAAACAAAAAAAACGATGGCAACCATTGCCAAAATCGAAAAGATAGTAATTGCCCAATCTAATAATTTATCCATGTTATTTAAGCTTTCATTGCAATTCCAATCAGAATTGGCATTTATGAAATTACTCTATTTGAATCAATTTCCAAACAAGAGAGCACTAAGATAAGTTCGTTTGTTTACTTAATTGAATCTTAACGAACATTCACAATAAATTTAATAAAAGCATAATTTTTCCCATACGTATAAAAATGGCACACAACTTGTAATATGTAGTATATCTATATTTTGTAATATATAACACTAACCCAATAGTAAACATTATAAAAGAAGAATGATTTGATTTCAATAAAGGGGGGAATCAAATTCAATCGGCGGCCGCTAAATGTAGTGGCTGCCTTTTTTATTTTCTATATGATTTTATATTTGTATCCATGAATGATTTTACGCCTATACAAGAAATCAATGCTCCTTCAATAAAAGCGGCAAAAGTTCAACTTTTTATAAAACGAGAAGATCTAAATCATCCTACCATTCAGGGCAATAAATTCAGAAAATTATATCCAAATTTACTTCAGGCTAAAAAAGAAAACCAAAATACTTTATTGACTTTCGGAGGTGCTTTTTCTAATCATATATATGCTACAGCTGCCGCTGGAAAAGAATATGGGTTTAACACCATTGGTATCATTCGGGGAGAAAAGCCAAAAAAAATTGGTTCCACCCTTCGATTTGCTTTAGAACAGAACATGACTTTACATTTTGTATCTCGTTCAGAATATCGACAAAAAGAATCAATTGATTTTCTTGAATCATTAAAACAGAAATTTGGGTCGTTTTACCTGATTCCTGAAGGAGGTACAAACTCGTTAGCCATACAAGGATGTCAGATGATTACCCAAGAAGCAGTTCGCCAACTTCCTGATATCAATTATATTTGTAGTTCTGTTGGAACAGGCGGTACAATATCTGGTATCATTTCAGGTAGATTATCACAGCAACATATTCATGTCTTAGGATTTTCAAGCTTGAAAGGAGATTTTTTACAAAAAGAAGTGGAAGCTTTATTGCCCCAAATCCATTCAAATTGGAACATTAATACAGATTATCATTTCGGTGGTTATGCAAAACACAATAAACAATTGATATCATTTATAAATGATTTTAAACAGCGTTTTAATATCGCTTTAGATCCTATTTATACAGGTAAAATGATGTTTGGTATTTTCGATTTAATCCAAAAAGGGAAATTCCCTAAAGGGGCCAAAATTTTAGCCATTCATACTGGAGGAATTCAAGGAATTCAAGGGTTTAATGAACGTTACAATAATGTTATTATCTAAGCAGAATTCAATCTTGGCACAAATTTCGATTTAGGAGTATTACATACTATCTAACAGAGTTAAAAATACTCTAAAAAAATCTGCACATGAATTGGCACACTTTCATTTCTGATTTATCAGAACGTATTGCTGAGAACAGTTAATTTTTTTCTTAGCTTTTCCTTATCACATTTTACCATAAGGATAACATAAGCATAGTTGATAAATTCCGTTATTGTGATCAATAATGGAATTTATTTTTTGTACGTTTTGTACCTAATATTCATTCCTTCAAGTCTAAACAGATATACAAAAGCACATATATATTTGTTGAATGCAGCAATCAATCTCTATTTTTGATTTTATGTATACACCATTCTATATACTTTTGTCATCTAAATTTATATACTAAACGATCAATCATCATGAAAAAGCATTTGTTAGTTTTATTAACCTTAGTTACTTTATTGGCTTTTGCCTGTTCTCCAAAGACTACAGAAAAAACGGTAAAAGAAGAGCCAAAGCCAACCACAACGACTCCTACTAAACCAGACGAAAATTTAAGTCCTTGTCCTTCATGGAATACAGCAGCAAACAAAGATGCTATTATCGATAATTATGTACTGTGTAAGGATGAAGTCAGAGCTAAAAATTATGAAAAAGCTTATCCTTTATGGAAAGCAGTTTATGATGTTGCTCCAGCTGCAGATGGTAAAAGAAATACCATTTATACTTGGGGATTAGAAATTTTCAACGATAAATTCAAGAAAGAAACGGATACCGCTAAGAAAAAGCAACATGTAGATCAAATCATGAAGCTGTATGATGAAATGCTAGAATGTTATCCTGCTGATAAAGGATATACTTATGGTAGAAAAGGATTTGACCTTGTTTATAATTATCCTAACTATGCTACTGATAAAGAAAAATATGACTTATTCAAAAAATCAATTGATTTAAAAGGAATGAAAACTCAAGCATTTGTTCTAAATCCTTTTACTGATTTATTGATAAAGCAGTTTAATAGCAAAGCCATTGGAGTTGGAGAAGCCAAAAAATATGCAAATCTGGTTTCAAAAATTGTAGACAATGGAATGAAAACAGCTAAAGGAAATGAATTAGAAGGATTCAAGGTTGTTAATGGTTATTCTCCTGTACGTTTAGAAGAATTTGAAGCAACTAAAGGATTCTATGACTGTGATTATTATAAAAGAAAATACTTATATATCTACGAAGAAGATAAAGGAGATTGTGATGCAATGATTGAAGCTTACTCTATTTTACGTTGGGGAGACTGTTCTGAAATGGATGCTAAATTAAAAGAGATTAATTCAGCTTATGAATCTAAATGTGTTGTCGTTACTGCACCAACAAATACCAATAATGGAGGAGGTGTCACTCCACCAAAACCTACAGGTCCGAACTGTAATGATTTATTAAGAGGAGGTAATTATAATGAAGCGATTAAATGTCTAAAAGACAAATACAACAGTTCAACTAATTCTTCTAATAAGGCTTCTTATGCTTATTCAATTGCTTCTATTTTAACTCGTCAGAAAAAGTTTAGTAGTGCTAGAGATTGGGCGAATAAAGCTTTAGAAAATAGACCAGAATGGGGTAAAGCATATTTATTAATTGGAAACATGTATGCATCAAGTGGTGCAAGTTGTGGACCTGGTACAGGATGGAAAAGTCAAGTTGTTATTTGGCCAGCAATGGACATGTGGCAAAAAGCTAAGTCAGATCCAGATTCTGCTTCAAAAGCACAAAGACAGATCAATAAATACAGTCAATATTTACCGACCAAAGAAGATGGATTTATGAATGGAGGTGTTAAAGATGGTGATTCTTATAAAGTAGGTTGTTGGATAAATAGAACAACAAGAGCTAGGTTGAAATAATTTTCTAATTCAACTTTAAAAAATCCCTTGAGAGAAATTCTCAAGGGATTTTTTTTACTCTGTATTTGAATCTGCTTCATTAGAAATGGTTGGAATTGGATCTCTTAATCTGTCCCATTTAAAGAAGTGAACACCACCACCATAGACCCATCCTTTATGTCCTTTTCTGGTTTGAACAAAAATCCATGGATCATTCATTATCTCAGTTCCATTACTTATTTTTTCTCTGAAATCCGTTCTTTTTTCAAGGAACATGACTTCTTCATGTAAGTTTAAAACTGATACAATACTTGAATCTCTACTAGGCCCTTTTCTTACTTTTAGATCTTGTAGCGTAACATATAAAGGTGTATACCCACTTTTAGATATATTAGTGTTTCTTCGTACTATTTCTGTTTCACCTGATCGAGTTGGAGACAAAGCTCCACTATTTGCATTTGGATTCTCTTCACTAACACCACCTAAATCATAGGTAGGAGAATCAGGATTATTACCAGCAGCAGGAGATGAAATTTCTTCTGTTTCTTCAACAATAGGTTCTATTTTGGGTGTTCCACTACATTTGTATAAACCCCAAATAAAAAAACAAATCAATGCTACGAATATGAAAACAACTTCCATTTTTGGAAGCATGCTTTTCTGTTTAGATTTTCTTCTGGTCTTTTTTCTTTCAGCCATGATTACGATAGTTTTCTCTTCAATTTGAAATTAGCTTTCAAACAACTTCTCCAATTTCATTGTAAAATAAAACATAAATTGTATTTCTTTGTGTTAGAATCTGTTTGAATTCAAAATAGTTCCTCATAATTTTTTCTTTACCCCATTTCTAAAGTACATGTCTGATTTATTACATAAAATTGCTATTACTAAAATACCTGGTGTTGGTGCAGTAACTGCCAGACAACTTATTGCTTTTTGTGGTGGCGTAAAAAATGTATTTGATGCTTCAAAAAAAGAACTGCTTGCTATTCCTGGTATCGGTCCAGTTATGGCAAAAACTATTGTGAATAAAACCACTTTTGATGAAGCGGAAGAAGAATTAATATTCCTAGAAGAAAATGATATTCAAACTTTATTCTATCTAGATAGAAATTATCCTCAACGCCTTGTTCACTTTTCAGATAGCCCAATACTTTTATATTTTAAAGGAAATGTATCCTTAAACCATCCTAGAACTGTGGGTATAGTTGGAACGAGAAAACCTTCAGAACAAGGAAAAATAATTTGTGAGGAACTCATTGAAGATTTAAAAGAATATAATGTACAAATCATAAGTGGTTTAGCTTATGGTGTAGATATTACTGCTCACAAAAAGAGTTTAGCAATGGATATTCCAACTATAGGATGTTTGGGACATGGATTGCATATGACTTATCCAGCAAAACATAAATCTGTTGCCAAACAAATGACTCAAAAAGGAGGATTATTAACTGAATTTAATTCAAAACAAAAACCAGATGGCCCTCATTTTCCGATGAGAAATAGAGTTATTGCGGGATTATGTGATGCCTTAATTGTAGTAGAAACAGCTCGAAGAGGCGGCTCTATGATTACAGCAGAAATTGCGAATCAATATCATAAAGATGTTTTTGCTATTCCAGGTAGAATCAAAGATTCTAATTCTTTGGGTTGCAATTTGTTAATCAAATCTCACAAGGCTAATTTGATTGAATCTGCAAAGGATATTGAATACATAATGCAGTGGGACAAAAAAGGAGAAACCAAAGCAGTACAAGCACAATTGTTTGTGGATTTATCCGAAGAAGAACATAAAATAGTGGATTATTTAAAATTGAAAGAAAACGATAGCATTGATAATATTAGTTATCAGACTGGATTGCAATCTAGTCAGCTCTCTGCCCTATTGCTTAATTTAGAATTTAAAGGTTGTATTAAAAGCTTACCAGGAAAAAGGTATATGCTGATTTAAAGAATCGAATTGGTTTTTGCAATAAAGGATTTACCTTTAAATATCTTACAAGTTAATACAGAAATATCATCTGGGAACGCTTGATTTCCTTTGAAGGAATCGATTTCATTTCGAAGCAAAGCATTAAATTCCTCTGTAGATAAATCATTATTTTTTCTAACGAAATCAAATAAGAATTCTTCATCAAAGTAAACACCTTTATCATTTTTTAAATCTATTAACCCATCAGTATACGTTACCAATAAAGCGTCCTCATCTAATGTGATTTTACCCACTTCTAAAGCGGGGATTTCATCAAAAGCACCTAAGATCGTACAACCTTTGTTTAGTGTTTGTAGTTTACCTTTTGTAAATAAAACGGGTGCATTATGACCTGCATTTACATAGATTAATTCGTTGGTATCTGTATTATATTCACCAATAAAAAAGGTAATAAATTTCTCTCCTTGGGCAGAATCTAAAATACTTTTATTCAATTGATGAATAAATTGTTCTGCATCTATTCTTTTATTAATTAAGTATCGGACAGTTGCTTGGATATTTGACATTAATAAAGCAGCTGCAGCTCCTTTTCCAGAAACATCTGCGATACAAAATGCAAAACGAGGATCATCATAATCAATGAAATCAAAATAATCACCTCCAATAGTGGAATGCGGTTGGTATATACTTGCTAATTCGTAGCGATTATTTTTAGGAAGAGTATTGGGAATTAATAATTGCTGCATTGCTCCAGCTAATTCCATCTCTCTTTTAAATCCTTCTTGCTCTAATTGCTTTTTGAACAATCTTTTATTTTCAATAGCAACCGCAATGATATTAGTAATTGTTGTGATAAAAGAAACCTTATCATATACTTCTTCATTCTCATCAAAACCACCAATAAAAGTATACGCAATGGCTTCTTCTTTGTGCCTAACGGGAACCACCACATCAAACTCACTTATTAAGGGATGATTTTCTTCTGTTAAGTTGTGAAGTCTTTTGTAGGTGGTTAGTTTTTCTTGAATATCTAATTCTAATAATTCATTCGAAATACCAATAGAAGTAGCACAACACCAATGCCCTTCCTCTTCTTTGATATAGATGGCCATTTTTTTAATACCCATTTCCCAACTCAAAAATGAGTTATACATACTAAATAGGTCACTAGCAGGTAGATTATCATTAATGGCTTGTGTGATGTTTAACAAGCGATTAATTTGAAGCTGCTTTAGCGTTAAATTACGCTCAAGCATATCAAAATTAGATAGGTTTTTCTTTATGTTAGAAAATTCCGACATGTAGTAATCAAACGTATTTTGAATAGGATAAAAAAAGTAGTCTTAGATATTCTTTCTCTCAATATAATTCAGAATTAAAAATAATTAAATAAATTCAATTCTCCGCTATTCGTGAAAATTTAATAAAGATTTAATTGTTAATTATCTTGTTGTTACATCTAAAGCATCTCTCAATCCATTCCCTAACAAATTAAAAGAAAGAACTAAAAGCATAACGGCCAAAGCAGGAACTAATGCCAACAATGGTTTTCCACTAATGGCGAAACCATAGTTTTCATTCAACATTGTTCCCCATGAGGGCGTAGGAGGTTGAACCCCAAACCCCAAGTAACTTAAGCCTGCCTCTAATAATATAGCTGTAGCAAAATTAGCTGCAGCAATCACCATTACAGGTCCTAAAACATTAGGAAGAATGTGTTTAAAAATGATACGAAAAGAACTAAATCCAAATGCTTGTGCAGCCTCAACATATTGCATTTCCTTCACAGATAAAACTTGTCCTCTCACAATTCTTGCCACATCTACCCACATGGTTAATCCTACAGCTAGAAAAATGATGCCAACACCTCTTCCAAATGCTAACACAATAGCGAAAACCAACAAAAGAGTTGGTATCGACCAAACTGTATTTACCAAAAACATAATCAAATCATCTACTTTTCCTCCTATATATCCTGCAATTGAACCTAGAGTGATGCCTATGATTAATGAGATAACCACGGCTATTAAACCTACGATTAACGATATTCTTGTCCCCAAAAGGATTCGGCTCAAAATATCTCTACCAAAATTATCGGTACCTAAATAAAATTTATGTTGAGAAACTTTAAATCCATCTTTATTTTGAACGATTTGTTCTATTTGGTCTCCTCCATATGTTGTGATCAATAATGTATCTTTTACTTGGGTATATCTCTCAATAGGTATCCATTTATATTCCGTTTCTTGCCCATTAATCATTTGAGAAAAGAAATTCTTTTGTTGTATATCTAAGTCTGATTTTATTTTCAAAATTGGAGTAGAGAAACCAGGAGGTTGCAATTTTATTCGCACCATTTGATTATCACAATTTGGTGTGCTATCTGGTGCAATTTTATAACCTAAAATGGAAACCAGAACCATAATAATAATCCATACCATACCAATTAAAGCAGGTTTATTTCTCTTGAGTCTTCCCCAAGCTTTATATGTTGGACTATTTTTTGTAAACATTGGTGGCAAAAATATATCTTTAGTCATGCATATCACATTAATAGAACCTTTTTTTGCAGGAAGTCACCAACAATGGGCTGAAGGACTACAAAAAAATAGTTCGCATGAGATTAAAATTCTTTCATTACCAGGTAGACATTGGAAATGGAGAATGTTCGGCGGAGCTGTTTCTTTAGCTAAAGAATTTAAAGCGAAAATTAAAAAAACAGATTTAATTCTGGCGTCTGACATGCTAGATCTCAGTACTTTTTTAGGCTTAGTCCGAAAAGAAACTGAAGGTGTTGCAACGGCATTATATTTTCATGAAAATCAATTGACTTACCCATGGTCTCCTACTGATCAAGATACAGAGAATGGTAGGAAAAATGAATATGCTTTTATGAATTACACTTCTGCTTTAGCCGCTGATAAAATTTATTTCAATTCGCAATATCATTTACAATCTTTTCTGGGAGAACTCCCTTCATTTTTAAATCAATTTCCAGATCATAAAGAAAATCAAAATATAGAATTCATTCGCCAAAAAAGCGAGGTATTGTATTTAGGTATGGACTTATCTAAATACGATTTAATTATTAGCAAAAAAAAGAAAAAAGATATTCCTATTTTATTATGGAATCACAGATGGGAATATGATAAAAATCCAGAAGATTTTTTTTCTATATTATTTGAATTAAAAGAAGAAGGTTTTTTATTTGAATTAATTATTCTAGGAGAAAAATACAAACGCTATCCCAAAATATTTGATGAAGCCAAAATAAAATTAGGAAAAGAAATTATTCATTTTGGTTTTGCAAAAACTTTTGAAGAATATGCGCAATGGTTAAAAATTGCAGACATCTTACTTGTAACTTCTCATCAAGATTTTTTTGGCGGCAGTATTATTGAAGCAATGTATTGTAATGTAATCCCACTTTTACCGAATCGATTATCATATCCAGAACACATTCCTAATTCCCTACAAGAATTACTTATTTATTATTCTAAAAATGATTTAAAAAATAAATTAATTCAATTATTAAATCAAGAAGCTATAATAAATAAAATAGAATTAAAAAATCATATTCAGAAATACAATTGGAAAAACATTATAGATCAATATGACCAATCTTTTAAGTCTGTTTAATTTATAATTTTTCTTTTAAATATTTACCTGTATGTGATTTTTCACATTTCACTGCTTTCTCTGGTGTTCCTTGAAAGACTAATTCGCCTCCATTTTTTCCTCCGCCAGGACCTAAATCAATCATCCAATCTGCGCATTTAATTACATCCATATTATGCTCCACTACTAAAACGGTATGTCCTTTTTCTACTAAAGCATTTAACGCGTCTAATAATTTTCTGATATCGTGAAAATGTAAACCTGTAGTTGGTTCATCAAAAATAAATAAGACATGTTCTTTCGTTCTTTCTTTCCCTAAAAAAGAAGCCAATTTTACTCTTTGTGCTTCACCTCCTGAAAGTGTACTTGAGGATTGTCCTAATTTAATATAACCTAAACCTACATCATGTAATGGTTTTAATTTTCGATAAATTTCTTTTTCCGATTTAAAAAATTCTAACGACTCTTCAATACTTAAATCTAAAACTTCAGAAATATTTTTACCCTTATAATTTACTTCCAATAATTCTTGTTTAAATCTTTTTCCGCCACATTCTTCACAGGTTAATCGGACGTCTGCTAAAAATTGCATTTCTACCACAACCTGCCCATCTCCTTTACACGTTTCACATCTTCCACCATCTACATTAAATGAAAAATGTTTAGGCTTATATCCTCTTATTTTTGATAATTGTTGTGTGGTAAATAATTTACGAATAGCATCATATGCTTTTACATATGTAACAGGATTAGATCGAGAAGATTTCCCAATTGGACTTTGACTTATTAATTCTAATTGAGTTATTTTTTTATAATCTCCTTCAATTCCTGTATGAATTCCAGGCGCAAAAGGATGGGCTTCTCCTAAAATTCTTTTTAAAGCTGGATATAAAATATTTTTAACTAAAGTCGTTTTCCCTGAACCTGATACTCCTGTAACTACCGTTAATGTATTTAAAGGAAACGTAGCATCTACATCTTTTAAATTATGTTGAGATGCTCCTTTTATTTCAATTGAATCTGTAAATGTTCTTCTATTTTTTGGAACAGGAATTTCCATTCTTCCACTCATATATTGAGCAGTTAAACTATCAGAAGCTTGATCATGAATTTTATTATAATTCCCAGCAAAAACAACTTCTCCCCCATTAATTCCTGCATATGGACCCATGTCAACTAGATAATCTGCATTTTTAATTATATCTTCTTCGTGTTCAACGACTACAATCGTATTGCCTAAATCTCTTAGGTTTTTTAGTACTTCTACTAAACGATTGGTATCTCTTGGATGCAAACCAATACTCGGTTCATCCAATATATATAACGAACTAGTTAAATTACTCCCGAGAGTTCGTGTTAAATTAATTCTTTGTGTTTCTCCACCAGATAAAGTAGAAGAAATTCGATCAATCGTTAAATAACTTAATCCGACTTTAATCATAAATTCAAGTCGATTGGTAATTTCTAAAATTAATCGTTTTGCAATTTCTTGATCTGTTTTATTTAATTTAATTTTATTAAAATAATCTAATAATTCATCGTTCGGTAATTTAACTAAATCAGCAATATTTTTACCATCTATTTTTACATAAGATGCTTCAGTTGTTACTCTAGATCCTCTACAAGTTCCACAAGTTGTTTTCCCTCGATATCGAGCCAACATCACTCTATTTTGAATTTTATAGGTTTGTTCTTCAAGCTGATCAAAATAAATATTTATTCCATCAAAATATTCATTCCCGTCCCAGAGTAAATCTTTTTCATCATCCGTCAAATCTTTATACGGACGGTGAATCGGGAAATCAAAATGGTGTGCATTTTTAACTAATTCTTCTTTCCACATTTGTCCTTTTTCTCCTCGCCAACAAGCCACACAATTATCCAAAACAGAAAGCGCCATATTTGGAATCACTTTATGTTCATCAATTCCCATTACTTTACCATACCCCTCGCAAGTTTTACATGCTCCATATGGATTATTATAATTAAATAAATGAACAGAAGGTTCGTGAAAAAGAATTCCATCTAATTCAAAACGATTATTAAAAACAGCATCTTTTTTTCCTTCTGCATTAATAATACAATCTCCTTCACTTTCAACAAATCCTGTTTGGACAGAATCAGCCATTCTTTTTCTATTTTCCTCGTCTTCTTTTTTTACAACAACTCGATCAATCAAAATCTTCCAATCCGATTTCAGTGTTTTCTTTTTTAAAACTCTTTTATCCCCTTCTAAAACATCTTCAATTCTTTTTAATTCTTTACCATTAAAAATCCTCGTATATCCTTTTTGTAATAAAAGATCTAATTCTTGTTGAATCGTTCTATCGTATTTTTTTTGAATAGGAATAAAAATTTGAACACGAGTTCCTTCAGGTAAAGACAACATATAATCTACAACATCTGTAACCTCATGTTTTTTGACTAAATTACCTGAAACGGGCGAATATGTTTTTCCTATTCTAGCAAAAAGAATTTTTAAATAATCATAAATTTCGGTGAGGGTTCCAACAGTCGATCTGGAATTAGAAGTAGATACTTTTTGTTCAATCGCTATAGCTGGGCAAATTCCTTTAATATAATCTACTTCAGGTTTTTTCATTCTCATTAAAAACTGACGGGCATAAGATGAAAGACTTTCTACATATCTTCTTTGTCCTTCAGCAAATAAAGTATCAATAGTAATTGAAGATTTTCCTGAACCCGACACACCTGTAACAACAATCAATTGATCCTTTGGTAAAACCAAATTCACATTTTTTAAATTGTTTGCTTTAGCACCTTTGATATAAATACTATTCTTAGGAATATTCTCTTCATCTAAAACCGCCACCTGTTCTACTTTCTTCTTCTTTGCCATTATCCTATTTCTAATTGGATGATTAATAATATGATTAGATTCCTCAATCAATGCGCTAAATTACATTCATTAAACATTAGAAACAAACGAAATGTTTTTTGTTTTAAAAAAGAAAAATTTGTTTTAATCCATTAAGAGACTGTCTCTAATATTTCATCTAAATATTGACGATGATTGGATAAGCGAGGGATTTTATTTTGACCACCATATTTGCCTTTTCTTTTTAACCATTCATGAAAAGTGCCTTGAGGCAATGGTTGTACAATTAATTCCGCTAAAGCCAAATCCTTATATCGCTTTGCTTCATAATCTGAATTAATCTGCTGTAAGTTTCTATCTAATAATGTTGTAAATTCAATTAAATTATTTGGTGGTTTTTCAAATTCTATCAACCACTCATGTCCTCCTTTTTCATTCCCTTGAAAATAAATGGGGGCAACAGTATATTCATAAACTATCGCTCCTAATGTCTGGCAAGTTTTGGCTAAAGCTTTATCTGTATTTTCTATGACGACTTCTTCACCAAACGCATTAATAAAATGCTTTGTTCTTCCTGTAACTTTAATTTTATAAGGATACTTAGAAGTGAATTTCACCGTATCCCCAGTCATATATCTCCATAAACCAGAATTTGTAGAAATAACTATAGCGTAATTCACTCCAATTTCAATTTCTTCTAAGGTTAAGGCTTTAGGATACTCTTTATCCCATTCGTTAGAAGGAATAAATTCATAAAATATTCCATTATCTAATAGAAGCAACATGTCATCTTTTTTCGATTCATTTTGAATCGAAAAATACCCTTCAGAGGCATTATATATTTCTTGAAATGTAACTTGATGACCAGGCATCAATTCTTTGAATTGATTTTGATAAGGCGTAAAACTTACACCTCCGTGAATATACAATTCCAGCTGCGGCCAAACTTCTAATAAATGCTCTTTTCCAGTTTGCTCTAAAATTTTTCTAAACAATACAAGAGACCAAGTAGGAACACCTCCCATATTGGTGATATTTTCTTTAGATGTAATTGAAGCCATTCGTTCAATCTTTTCCTCCCATTCAGGCATTAAAGCCGTTTCCATATCTGGGCTGTAAAAATATTTCGCTAATGCAGGCATATTATTCAACATTAATGCTGAAACATCACCATATTTTGTTTTGGGATAAGCATCATATCTGTCCCAGGCTCCTCCCATCACAATTCCTTTGCCTTGAAAAATATTTGCATTAGGATTATTGTGATAATAAATAGAAAGTGTATCTCTACAGCCTTTCATTAGGCAATGTTTATGATGCTCCCAAGAAACGGGTATGAATTTACTTTTATCTGATGTCGTTCCTGAGGATTTCGAAAACCAACGAATTTTTCCTGACCATAATACATTCTTTTCCCCCAGCATCATGCGTTCTATAAAGGGCTTTAATGAATCATAATCTTGAACAGGTACTTTTTTTTGAAAGGCTTCTAGTGAGTGAATATTTTTGTAATCATGATTCTTACCCCAATCTGTATTCCTGGCTTTACGTATCAACTTTTCAAACCAATACATTTGTACCTCCTCAGGGTTAGAGATATATCTTTCTATCCTAGGAATTCTAGAACGGAGGTAACGACTTAGTATTGCATTGGGAGCAGACATCTATATACATCAATTTAGATTTGAATTTTGTCTGGTTGATCGTCTTCAAATTTAATAAATTAAAATGAAAAAAATAATCCCATCTCATTTTAATTTTATTGAGGTTCATTCAAAGTCCAATTATAATCTAGATATGAAATATCCGCTGTTTTCTTTATTTGTACAGGTGAATATTTATTGATAAAATCAAGCTTTGATCCATTCTTCTTAAAATCTCCTCCAAACCAAGAAAATATTTTTGACAATTGCGCTTTATCTTCAGTAACTATATTTCTTCTTTTATCAGCTAAAAACAAACGCGCTTGTTCTGTTAATTGCTCATCTATCCTTTCAGCAACAAATGCTTCTCCTCTTAAAACTGGACAAGAATATGAAGCACAATTTACCGCAAAATGAATGCGAGGTTCTTCAAATTTTTTACGTAAAATACTATGCTCAATATTATTGAGATCATATTCAATTCCCTCAATTTTTATGAATTTGATGTCCCAAACTGTATTGACAAACGGAATTCCTTTTTTAATATCTTTTATGCTTTCTATAGGATAATTTTCTATAATGATCTGTACAGTATAAGCATTATAAGCATTAATCCAATAGGCTAATCGTTCATCTGATGTCCAATTTTTGTGATTCGGATGATTCTTATTTAGAATGTCTAAATATGTATAAAAATTATCTGATTCTTCTTTAATTCCCTTATAATTTACCCAACCATCATCTGTAACATTTCTACTTAAAATATCATTCCAAATTTCATGTGAAACAGGCTTAGATTCAGACGCTACATCTCTAACGGAACAACTATTAAAAGCCAAAATAAACAAGATGTTGATTGAAAATAAAATGAATATTTTTTTCATATGTTGAATATCTTGATTTGTTAGGCACAAAATATGTACATTTAGGTTATTGATTTGTCAAAAATTGTCAATGCACTCTATTCACTCATTTAGGATAAGAAGTATTAAAGGTGAGGAAATTCATCTTAATTCTTTTAAAGGGAAGAAAATACTGTTGGTGAATGTGGCATCTGAGTGTGGTTTTACACCTCAATATGCCCAATTGCAAGAGCTATACGAAGCTTTCAAACATGCATTAGTAATTATAGCAATGCCTTGTAATGATTTCGGTGGTCAAGAACCAGGAAATCATGAAGACATTCAAAAATTTTGTTCTGTTAACTATGGAGTTACTTTCCCGATAACAGAAAAAATAAGCATTAAGGAGACTCATCCCCATCCAATATATGAATGGTTAATGTCTAAAGAATTAAATGGTCTTTTAGACAGTGATGTTTCTTGGAACTTCTGTAAATACCTTCTTGATGAAGAAGGTCAATTGCTTGCTTTTTATCCATCGTCTACTTATCCAGCTAGTGAAGAGATTTTAAATAAATTGCAATGACATCTTTGACAACTTAAGGATAAATTCGCTGAAGTGACATTTGAAAAAATTAATGGTCAGGCTGAAGTAATAGAACTCCTTCGTACAATGGTAGACGGAGATCGAATACCACATGCACAAATCTTTTTGGGCAGTGAGGGTGTTGGTGCATTGCCTATGGCATTGGCTTTTTCTCAATACGCTATGTGCGAAAATAGAACAGAGGGATTAGCCTGTGGGCAATGTTCTAGTTGTAGTAAATCTTCAAAATTTATTCACCCAGATATCCATTTTACTTTTCCAACGGTTGGCAGTAAAGCTACAAGTAGCATGTTTGCCAAAGAATGGAGAACAGCTTTACATGAGAATCCATATTTAAATGTTCAGCAGTGGCTTCAAAGCATTAAAGCTGAAAATAAACAAGGAAACATCACCAAAGATGAATGCGCTTCTATTGTTAAAAAATTAAGTTTAAAGACGTTTGAAGGACAATATAAGATACTGATAATCTGGCTCCCAGAGTATCTAAAAAAAGAAGGCAACCGTTTATTAAAACTGATTGAAGAACCACCAGAAAAAACGCTTTTTATTTTAGTGGCTGAAAATGCAGAAGAAATATTAAACACGATTCTTTCTCGCTGTCAAATTGTGAAGTTCAAGCCTTTATCAGATGAAGTTATTCAAAATGCGCTTATCGAAAAAGGTGTCCCAAGTTTAAAAGCAGTAGACCTTGCTCATTTATCTAATGGCAATTTGAATCGAGCTTTATCCCTTGTTGGAGAATCAGAAAACAATAACTCTACCTTATTCTTAGCTTGGATGCGAATTTGTTATTTAGGGAAACCGCAAGATATCGTAGCTTGGTCCGAAAAATTTGCTACACTTGGTAGAGAAAACCAAAAACACTTTTTCGATTATGGATTGTTTTTCCTTAGAGAATACATGGTTTTAAAGTTAACTAATAATCAAAAAGTAAGATTAAGTGAAGTAGAATTGACTACTGCAAAAAATCTAACGAAAGTAATTCAATATGGGCATATTGAGCCCATTTCAAATATATTAACGGATTCCGCTTTTCATATTTCTAGAAATGCGAATCCTAAAATTTTAATGACTGACATCACTGTAAGGATGAATAAAATCCTTCGAGCGAAAGCCATGGTGTAAAATATATATAAAGATGAGTTGTGCAGGTTGTTCAACAGGAACGAAAGATGGAAAACCAGGAGGTTGTGGAAGCAAAGGAGGCTGTTCTACTGGCGGTTGTAATCGATTAAATACATATGATTGGCTCACAGGAGTTGATTTACCTCAATCAGATGGTTTTGATTTGGCTGAAATTTCATTCAAAAATGGTTCAAGAAAATTCTTTTTCCATAATCCACCATATGTTGGTGCTCAAAAAAACGACTGGGTTGTTGTCGAATCAGGTACGGGTTATGATGTAGGAAAGGTTTCTTTAACGGGAGAATTAGTCAAATTACAATTAAGAAAGAAAAAGGTAAAAGACAATACTGTATTTCATAAAGTGATTCGAATTGCCCATGATAGAGATATCGAGAAAATGCACGAAGCGAGAGCCATGGAACAGCAAACCATGGTCAGAGCAAGAGCCATTGCTCGAACTTTAGATCTTGAAATGAAGATTGGAGATGTAGAATATCAAGGAGATAAAAGAAAAGCTACCTTTTATTATACCGCAGAAGGACGAGTAGATTTTAGAGAATTAATCCGTCATTTTGCAAAAGAGTTTCGAATTAAAATCGAAATGCGTCAAATTGGTGCTCGGCAAGAATCTGCTCGAGTTGGTGGTTTAGGTGCTTGTGGTAGAGAATTATGTTGTTCAACTTGGCTGACGAATTTTAAATCTGTCTCTACTTCTGCAGCTCGGTATCAAAATCTAGCTATTAATCAATCTAAGCTTTCTGGCCAATGTGGTCGTTTGAAATGTTGTTTGAATTATGAATTAGATACTTATATGGAAGTTCTTAAAGAATTCCCTAAGAATGCTGACATCTTAAGAACAGAAGCTGGCGAAGCGAGATTGGTTAAAATGGATATTTTTAAACGCTTAATGTTTTATATCTATAAAGACAATAAAGCCACTCGAGGAAAAATATTTGCATTAGGTGTAGATCGTGTTCGGGAAATTAAAGCTTTGAATAAAGCAGGTAAAAAACCTGATGAATTGCAAGGATTGACTTTAAATGACCAAGGCTCTGATGAAGATGCAGATTTAGGCTTTGCTGATGTAACAGGTCAGATTGAATTGCCAAATGATAAGAAAAGAAAGAAGAGCGGAAGGCATAATAAAAATAGAAGAAACAAAGGAGGTAATCGAAAGCCAAGAAATGGTAATACTTCTGCTAAACCATCTTCTAAAACACCTAAAGGTAATGCTGAGAAAAAAGGACCTCAAGCTAAAGACAATAAAGGTCAAAAACCTAAAGGAAAAAACACAAATAATAGAAATCGAAACAGAAACAACAAAAAAAGACCGCCTAAAAACGACGGCAACAAAAATTAAATAACTTATTAATTTACAATATATTAAAGCTCTTATTTGTTCAAATAAGGGCTTTATTTTTTACGTTTATTTAAAACAAATAATTAAATTTGTTGTTTATTTTCTTGATATTTTAAAACAAATACTTTATACTTGCATTATGATATTGATTAATTCAATAATTTAATAAAAACATCAATATCATTATATATCTTTATTAAAAGTAAAATACAGTCTAATGGCAAAAGAATCAAAAAAAGAGCTAAAAGAGCAAAACCAAAAACAGAAAGCACTTCAACTAACTATTGAAAAGTTAGACAGAACCTATGGTAAAGGAACTGTAATGCGATTGGGTGATAAAAAAGTAGTAGATGCCGATGCTATATCTACAGGCTCACTTACATTAGATGTTGCTTTAGGCATTGATGGCTTCGCAAGAGGTCGTGTTGTTGAGATATATGGACCTGAATCTTCTGGTAAAACGACTTTAGCTATTCATGCTATCGCTCAAGCACAGAAAAAGGGTGGCATTGCTGCTTTCATTGATGCAGAACATGCTTTCGATAGAGATTATGCACAATCTTTAGGTGTAAATATAGAAGAGCTTTTAATTACTCAACCGAGTTATGGTGAGCAAGCTTTAGAGATTGCAGAACACTTAATCCGTTCTGGAGCAATTGATATTATTGTTATTGATTCTGTTGCGGCTTTAGTACCTAGAGCAGAATTAGAAGGAGAAATGGGTGATTCTAAAATGGGTCTTCAAGCTCGTTTAATGTCTCAGGCTATGCGTAAATTAACTGCGGTGATTGGTGCACATAACACTTGTTGTATCTTCATTAATCAACTAAGAGAAAAAATTGGGGTTATGTTTGGTAACCCAGAAACAACAACAGGTGGTAATGCTCTTAAATTTTATGCTTCTCAACGTTTGGATATCAGACGTTCTGGTTCAGCAATAAAAGATAAAGAAGGTAATGTTGTTGGAAATCACGTAAAAGTGAAAGTCGTTAAAAATAAATTAGCGCCTCCTTTCCGTATCGCTGAATTTGATATCATGTATGGAGAAGGTATTTCTAAAACGGGTGAAATCATCGATTTAGGAGTAGAAATGGGTGTTGTAAATAAGAGCGGTGCTTGGTACAGTTACGAAGGAGCTAAAATTGCTCAAGGTAGAGAATCTGCTAAAACTTTTATTGGAGACAATCCTGAAGTGGCTGATGAAATAGAAGCTAAAATCCGAGCTAAAATAAAAGGCGAAGATGTAGTTGAGGAGCTTAATGGTAAAGCAGAAACAACTACAGTATAGATATAATAATTATTCCCTCCAATAATTATTTAGCGGCATCCCGATTAGCGTAGGGATGCCGCTTTTTTTATTATAACTTGGATAAAATATTATAGTGATTTTATTTAGAACGATTACAAGTTAATTCTCAAATAGAAACAACTGACAAGATGTTGAATAATCTATAACTTTGTAGAACTTACTTTAATAAAAAAATAATCTATGAAATCACTAAAAATAAATTTATACTTCATCATATTTGCTGTACTGACTTTATTCATTGGCTGTATTAATTCATCTCAAGAATCAACTGATGTATTACCTATTATACCTAAATTAAATAAAGAAACGGGAGAACCAATTCAACATACGATTCGCCCTTTTTCTTTTATAAATCAAGACAGTCAAATCGTTAATAATGCTACGTTTAAAGATAAAATTTATGTTTCTGATTTTTTCTTTATTCATTGCCCTACTATTTGCCCAAAGGTAAAAGCAAATATGAAATACATGTATGATGAATTAAAAGACAATGATGATGTCGTCTTACTTTCTCATAGTATTGATACTAAATATGATACAATTCCGGCCTTAAAAGAATACGCTCGTAAATTACAAGTAGACAGTAAAAGATGGCATTTCGTAACGGGTGACCGTAAAGAGATACATGGAATTGCAGAGGATTATGTAAGTTCAGCCAAAGAAGACGCTTCTGCTCCTGGTGGATTTGATCACAGCGGTTATTTAGTTTTAGTAGATAAAAAAGGACATGTTCGCTCTTTTGCTAGAGGTACAGAAAGAGAAGAAACAGAAAGAATGCTAGAAGATATAAACAAACTTCTTGCAGAATATAAATAACAAAGAAGCCAATTGCTTAAATAAGCAACTGGCTTTTGTGACCACAGGAGGACTCGAACCTCCAACCCTCAGAGCCGAAATCTGATATTCTATCCAATTGAACTATGCAGCCAAATAACAATCACAAAATTACAACGATTATTACAATTAATAAAGTTCCTTCTTAAAAGTATTTGAATTAAAATTAAAATGATAAATAAAACATTCATCTTTTTATTAATTTTTAGTTTCGTTTATACCCTTTCTTGTACCAAGAAAAAACAAGAATATACAGATAGTGAATTAACATTATTGATGCGGGAAATGGAAATAGAAATGATGGAAGTAAAGGAACAAATTAAAAAAGGAGAAAAACCGAATATCTCTAATATTTATCAAAAGATACTTTCTTCACATTCCACAGAACCTCAAAAATCTGCTTCAGCTGAATTCAAATTATACGCAGAATCTTTTTTATCTGCTTTAGAAACATTGGAAAAATCAAATCCAGAATCATTATCCGAAAAGTATGAACTCATGGTAACCACTTGCATGAATTGCCATAGATCAATGTGTCCTGGACCAATGGTCAGAATTGAAAAATTATACTTGAAGTAATATTTATTCTAATTTAATAATAACAGAATCATCAATCTTTAAACCATACTTTTCAGCAACAGAATCCATATTCATCGCAATTTCTAATTGATTAGATGAATTAAATAAACACAATAACTCACCTACAGGTACATCAGAATATTGATTGCTAATTTTAGTAATGGGATCAGTTCTTTTGAAATAAACAGAAAATTTAAAACCTGCA
>JAHDFV010000242.1 GCA_020627985.1 Saprospiraceae bacterium | reverse complement strand
ACACAATTTAACTGCTCAGTTAGAATTTGTGGAATATTCTAACCTTCGCTTTATACTAACATCTTTAGTTATCTTATTATAGCAACAGGCATATTATGATCGTAATTCCCAGTTAATTCAGGAGTTTGAGCTCTAATGGTATAAGAAATTACATTAGAATGAACAAAATCAAACAATTCAGTAATTGTAACTACTTTATTTCTATTCTTATCTGCTTCTCCTTTCAATCCTTTCATTAAAAAATGGCTAAAAACACCTTGGCGTAAACCACTATCTTCTAATGACGTTTCTTCACTTTTTGAAGATAGCATTAAGGCAGTACCACCTTTAGATTTGGTGAATGCTCCATAATATTTATCAATCGTTTCTTGTACAGAAGAAGTAGATCTCATGGCAAGCATACTGCCCGAATGGCAAGCATCAGCAAAAACTAATTTATGTTTGGCTTTACTTTGCTTAAATATGGCAGTTACATCTGTATGGCTTACTAAATGATTTGCACCATCAAAATCAGCTGGAACAAATGAACCAGGTAATCCGTGACCTGAGAAATATAACATAACAACATCATTTTCATCTGCTTTTCCAAATACTCTTTTCATCGTACGAAGCATATTGGCTTTATTGGCATCTTCATCAATCATAACAGCAATTTGCTCATCTGGTAATGCACCTCCTTCAGGACTCTTTAAGAAAGCATACATTCTGTAAGCATCATCATCGGTATACTTTAAAGATTGCATATGACGATATCTTCCAATTCCTACAATTACTGCCCATACTTTTACCTCACTATCTTTATCTACTTCTACATATTCATCAATAACGCCAGTATCATCGTCAATGACCTTAATCATTTTACCATATTTCCACATCGCACCGATAGTTCTACCATCTGTAAGCGACATATATCCTTTTCCATGAGGAGCATGCTTTGCCCATCCTCCAGTATATTTATCTCCATTTTTATATTTCATGGTACCTTGGCCAAAAGGTTTTCCATTGACATGATCTCCTACATAAACTGAACCATCTCTATAAGTATATTTCCCTTTGATGTTATTACATTCTTGACGGTTACAATTGGGCATTGTATTATTACTTGAAGTAGAGCCCTCTGATGTATTTGTAGATGAAGAATTTGTATGAGCTGGTCTATTGTTAGGCTTTGTATTTGGAATCTCAAAATCATCTAAAGTAGACGGACTAGAAGAGGGAGATGTGGTTGTGGTATTCGTAGAGGCTGAATTATCGTTAAAGGCTCCATTTGTCCAGTTGCCTTTGTATTCATAACCATTTTCGTCTGTATAAACACCATATCCATTTTTGGAATCCCTTGCCCATTTACCCTCGTAAATAGAACCATTATTATATTTCATTTTTCCTTGACCATGACGCTTATCATGCGAAAAATCTCCAGCGTAAGTATCTCCGTTATGGTAAGCATAAATGCCATATCCGTGTTTTGCATTTTTATTAAATGCTCCTTCATATCTATCCCCGTTCATGAATTCCATATAGCCTTTGCCATGCATATTGCTTTTAGCAAAAGATCCTTGATATCGATCTCCATTCTTAAATTTCATTTTACCTTTGCCATCGCGTAAATTATTTCTCCATTGCCCAACATAAACACCACCATTCGTATAGACTAATTTGCCTTTACCATTAATTTGATTGTTCTTGAACTGACCTGTGTAAATTGCGCCACTTTTGAATTTCTTTTTTCCATAACCATCACGGCAATTTCCAGAAAGACATTGAGCTTGAATTTGTGAAGCGGTAATAACTAAGATAAATACTGACACCCATAACCTCATAACCTAAATATTTTGATTGTTTTTTAAAATCAGATAGTAAACTAGGTGTATGAGTCGAATCTATATGCAGTATTTTTTATTAAAGTAAGTATGATGTAATAAACTAGGAATTCCCTGTTTTATTTTACAATAAAGCGGATTATTCCGAATTAAATTCTTAAAAAATGAATTTTAATAAAATTTTAAGATTTCCTTAAAATCTCGTTTTTTATTCTTCAATATGAGAAAAAGCCTCTCTTAAATAGTTGTTTACGGGATAAGCTGCTTTATAATATTTTAAAATAGTCTTTAATCCATCTTTTTCAAAAACGGTTGAAGCAGGCAAATCTACCATGAAATAGAATTGCTTATTGGCAATTAAAGGTTCCTGTTCAAATGCAGGTTTAAATTCTTTGGGAATCCTTTTATTGGCTTCGCCTTGAATTCCTCCAAAACAATCAACAAACTTTTTTTGATTTATAATTTTTTGAAAGCGTTTAATATCGTTATCAATAAATTCACGTAAAGTTTGCAAACCTATTTTATCAATGAAATAAGCACCTCCTCCAATCATGAGTCTTCCTGTTTCAAGATGGAAATAATATCCAGGATCATTTGGGTTTTTACGCCCATTAGGAGCAAAAGCTGCTGAAATGTGAGTTTTATAAGGCGTTTTATCCTTCGAAAAACGAGTATCTCTATAAATGCGAAAGATGGCTTTCTTTGCTGGTAAATCAATGAGTGGATCAAAATCACTAACTTTTTCTATAAGTGTTGTTATAAAGGATTCAAAAGGAATTTTTATATCAGATTCGTAGGTTTTTTTATGTGTTTTAAACCATTCTCTATTATTGTTTTTTTCTAATTTTTTGAGAAAGGATAATGATTCTTTACTTAACATGTAACTAGAACTTTAAGGATACGTAAAATAAATAAACGAAATGGTTAAGTTATTGTATGACTAAATTAGAGAATAAATATTTTAAATCTTCATATAATACATTAAATTAGTACCTTGACTTTAAAACAAAAGAATAAGAAGTAAACAATGGATTGTCCAGTATGTCATAATAAGAATATTTCGCCATTTGCTACTCATTGCTTAGAGTGTAATGCAGATGTCGTAGCATTCCCATTGTTAGATGATTTAGAACATCAATGTATAGATACTTTAAAAGATAAAGTTGCTCTGGAAGGAGATATTACGGCATTAGCACAAATTAGAGAATCTGATAAAAAACAATACAGTAAACGAATGGGTAGAATGTATTGGTGTTTATTATTATTTCCTTTATTGTTTTTTTGGTGTGCAAAGAAACCGATTCCAAGGGCAGTAGTTGAAAATACGGATAAAATCAACCTTCTTGAAAAAGAAAATCAACAATTAAAAGCCGATTTACAAGCTGCTAAAGACGAAATAACAATCTTATCTAATCGAAAAGATACACCAAGTCAAATTGATCCAGATAAAGATGCGATCATTCATATTGTTAAAAAAGGTGAAAGCTTATCGATATTGGCTGAAAAATATTTGAATGATAAGAATCGTTGGCAAGAATTGCATAAAATTAATCCGCATATAGAAAATCCTTGGGTGCTCCGAAAAGGAATGGAAGTGAAGATCCATAAATAAAACAGATGGTTGAAACAATAGATAAAATCAGATTGAAAATTTCTAAACTCTTGAATCGTATTGCGGATCTTGAGCGGAATGTTGTACAAAAAGATGAAGAATTTTATCAATTTAAATTCGATCTCGCTTTAAAAATTATTGAAAAGAGAGATTCTTTAGAACAGAAATATGAAGAAACAATAA
The DNA here is from genome assembly GCA_020627985.1 of Saprospiraceae bacterium. Taxonomy (GTDB): domain Bacteria; phylum Bacteroidota; class Bacteroidia; order Chitinophagales; family Saprospiraceae; genus JAHDCE01. Next base: position 2,351 of record JAHDFV010000242.1, on the reverse strand, counting down.
ACACCTTTGATTCTGAAATAGAGAAAAAATTAGTTACCCATCAATTCGAAAAGAATAAAATTCATATCAACGAGATTTTAAAAGAATTAAATGTAAGTCAATTAGCTTCTCCTTTAGATACTTTAGCAGATTTTACAGAAGTAGTGGGAACTATAAAAGATCCTAAAAAAATGAATGGCAGAGTAGTGAAAGTATTAAAAGCGGGCTATTTAATCGGAGAAGAATTAATTCGATCCAGCCAAGTGATTGTGGTTAAGAACGATTAATGTACCTTTACTTTTAATAAAGTATGAGATAATATGAAAAAGAAATTTATCGATAAAGTTGATTTTGGTCAATTTATAGCTATGTTTCCAGAATTGGAACTGCCTGTAACCCTCACAGATGAAAGTCATATACAATTTAGTATTACAAACGATCCTTTAACACAACCACAAATTCAAGAATTTATTCATTCGATTGAGCAATCAGACTTTGATGAATATACAGAATTTATTCCTTGCCTAAGAATACCTAAAACTTATTCTTTTCATGGAATAGTTTATTGGAGAGCAGGATTAATGGATTATGAATATACCTTAGCCACTTTTACTAAAGAAGGACAACTAATTGATAAAAAAGTAATTGCGGGAACTAAAATCCATGAAGGAAAGTTAGTAAGGTCAGTGACTACCATCGATGATGATTGGATTATGTATATAGTAATCGGTAGTACAGATATAGAAGAAAAAGGAACCAACGCAGAAAACAGCCGTTCTTTAAATATGGAATTGCTTCCCACCGGAGAAATCATTACCTTATAATTCATTTCACATCTATCTCACAAAAATTAAATTTTTAACCCATCCCTATATTAGGGAAAACACGTTCCGATAAAAATCGGATGAATTAAATTGATATAAATGTCAAGATCAAATAAAAGTATTAAAGGGAAAAAACTCCCGCCCAAAGACCTTAAAAGACACATCATTTTCCTATTAAAAGGAGCTCCAAGAAAAAGATTCAATGCAAAACAAGTTATCAAGAAATTAAAAATTGATAATAATACCCCTACCGTACAAGCTGCATTAGACGATTTAGTAAAAGATAACAAAGTCATCTCGTTTGGAGATTATAAATATGGTATAAACAAATATGCTGCAAAAAGTGTAAAAGTAAATTCATACGAAGGTATTGTTGACATGGCTCGTTCTGGAATTGCATTTATTACTTGTGAAGAATTAACGGATGATGTTTTTGTAAATCAAAAAAATCTAAACTCTGCCTTAAATGGTGATCGAGTAAAAGTTGTTGTGACCAATACCAGAGGTAGAAGACCAGAAGGCGTAATTTCAGAAGTAGTCGAAAGAGCGTCCAATAATTTTATTGGAACCATTCATGTTTCTAAAAAGTATGCTTTCGTTATACCTGATATTCAGAATATGCACCAAGATATTTTTGTTCCGATTAAAATGATCAAGGAAGCAAAAGATGGTGATAAAGTCGTAGTTAAAATTACAGATTGGTCTGAAGGAGAAAAGAAAAGCCCTGTCGGTAAAGTAACTGCTGTGTTAAGTGGAACGGATCGAAGTGATGTTGCTATGAAATCTATTTTAGTAAACAATGGTTTTGACCTCGTATTTCCCGATGAAGTCATTGAAGAATCAGAAGCTTTGTCTACAGAAATGACAGATGAAGAAATTGCTGCAAGAAGAGATATGAGAAAAGTAACAACTTTTACCATTGATCCAGATACAGCAAAAGATTTTGATGATGCCCTTTCAATCCAATGGTTAGAAAATGGGAATTGTGAAATCGGAGTACATATCGCAGATGTTTCACATTATGTGAAGCCGGATACAGCATTAGATGAAGAAGCGTATTTTAGATCTACTTCAGTTTATTTAGTAGATCGAGTGGCTCCAATGTTGCCAGAAAATTTGTCCAATGGATTATGTTCTTTAAGACCAAATGAAGATAAATTTACTTTTTCAGCTGTTTTTGTATTTGATAAAGATGAAAAAATAGTAGACAAATGGTTTGGCAGAACAGTAACACATTCTGATAGAAGATTTACCTACGAAGAGGCACAAGAAGTCCTTGAAACAGGAGAAGGAGATTTTGCTAAAGAATTAAAATATATTAATCGATTAGCAAAGAAATTGCGTACGGCTAAATTTAAAAATGGAGCCATTGCTTTTGAAGGGGACGAAGTAAAATTCAAATTAGATGAAAATGGGAAACCGATTTCTGTCTATTTGAAAACCAGAAAAGATGCTCACTTACTCATTGAAGATTTTATGTTGTTAGCCAATAGGGAAGTAGCAACTTATATTATTAATAAAGGTAAAGAAGAAAACAAAGAGATTCCT
>JAHDFV010000241.1 GCA_020627985.1 Saprospiraceae bacterium | reverse complement strand
TCATAAGTGGATAATTTACTATCGTAAAATAGGGAAAAGATGTGTATTTTTATTTATGATCAGTCTTTAAAACACTATTATAAATACTCCGATTTCCCAAAGGTTACACCCAACAAAAAGACTGAAAATTAAGACTATTTTTTTGGGCAAATCGGTGATAAAAAATTGTAAAGCCTAATAATTTAACATCCATAGATTTTGAAAAGAATAGCATCAGTAAAATTCTATTTGAAATTGTTAGCTTTAAACGCTTTGCAATTAATATGTCTAGTAATTCAATCACAATAAACTAAAAACAAACATTATCATGGATATAGAATATGGTTGTGGGGGATTTGCCCATGTAGAAGAAGAAGGTGTTAAATACTTGATTCACCAATCAGGAGGTAGATGGGAAGTAGCAACTGATATTTCGGAAATTAAACCCAGTACTCGAGCTTTGGATATTAGAAAAAAAGAAGGAACAATTCTATCTGAAGACCTTTGTAAATCTACTCAATTAGAGGTCATCTTAGCCTGTTGTGCAGATTTGACAACTCTACCAGATTCGATTGATAAGTTGAAAAATTTGGAAATATTTAATATTCGAGTCCATAAAATAAAAGAAGTATCAAAGAAAATCTATAACCTCAAAAAACTTAAAATACTTGATATGGGAGGAATATATGGACATACTCCTATACCTTCTGAGATTCATAATTTAGAAAATTTAGAAAAGATTGATTTCTCAGTATGGGGAAAAGATTTTTTTCCTCCGGAAGTCTGTAAAATTCTGACACTAAAAGAACTGGTCTCGACCAATAGTGCCTTTAAAACACTACCTCCTGAGATTTGCAAACTCCAATCACTTGAAGCCATTAATTTCAACGAAGGGAAATTAACGGCTCTTCCAAAAGAATTTTTCCAATTAAAAAAATTAAAGTATCTCAACTTAGGGAATAATGAATTTACAGAAATACCAACAGAGATTGGGAATTTTAAAAACCTAGAAGAATTAAACCTAAATTTTAATGAAGAGTTGAAAGAGTTACCTCCAGAAATAGGAACTCTAAAAAAGTTAAGAAAAATCGATATTAGCTTTTGTCGAAAAATAAAAAAACTCCCCGATACATTATTTCAATTAACAGGATTGGAGGAATTAAATATATCAGAATCTATTACAGAAATTCCACCCAAGATTACGGCTTTCAAAAAACTAAAATCATTAGAAATAAGATATTTAAAAAATCCACCAAATCTAATTTTTGGTTTTAAAGAATTAAAAATATTAAGCATTAGCAATTGTAATATTTCTTCTCTTCCCCCTGAAATTTGCTTACTTACGAAATTAAAAGAACTTCATGCTTCAAATAATTCGTTAGAATTACTTCCTGATGGGTTTACTAATCTGGCTGAATTACGTAAGCTATCTTTAAGGAGTAATCGATTATCTTTTTTACCTGAGGGGTTTCATAATTTTAAAAACCTTAAGGAATTTCGTATCGACGGAAATAAACTAGAAGGCGATATAGAGTTTATAAAAAATTTTAAAGAATTAAATTTCCTTATGATAGAGGGAAATCAATTAACTGAAATTTGTTCCGATATCAGGAATTTAAAAAAGTTAAAAACAATCTATGCATCGAACAATAAAATAAATCAGCTACCAAAGGGATTGTCTGGTTTGGAATCATTAAACAGTTTAAGTATAGGAAATAATCAACTTCATTCTATCCCTGAAGAAATTGGAGATATAAATAATCTTAGGTCTTTATCTTTAAGTAAAAATCTACTTACAACATTCCCAAACATTAGTAATCTAAAAAATCTAGAACAATTAGAATTACATAACAACCAAATCGAAGAAATTCCGGAAACAATTGGTTTATTAACCAAAATCACTTATCTACATTTAAACAGTAATAAAATAAAAACTTTACCTGATGAAATCAAAAACCTTCGATTATTACAATTCCTAAATCTATCAAATAATCAGTTATCAGAATTTCCAAAAGGAATACTCCAACTAGAAAATTTGAAAACACTTGACATCGAGAACAATCAAATACAAGATATTCCTCTAGATATAGTTAATATGAAAAATTTAAAAACTGTAAAAATAAAAGGAAACTCCCAATCAGCAATCAACAAACTCAAATGGCTCATGCCACATTTAAATTTTGAATAGAACGTTAAAAAGAAACAACTTCCATAAAAATATTCTCCATAAGCTTATGAATTTTAAAGACCTGAAATTATTAGACACGAGCAATTTTAAAAACCCACCAGAATTAATATACCTCTATGAAAATTTAGAAGTTTTAAAAATTAATAATTGTAATCTTTCCTATCTTTCTCCTAAAATTTGTTCGCAAAATAAATTAAAAGAAATTCACGCTTATGGAAATTCGATTGAATTCCTACCTAATGATTTTTCCAAACTAACCCAATTACGGGTATTAAATCTAAATAGTAATCAATTATCTTACTTACCAGATAATTTTTCCAACCTAGCTCAATTACGAACATTAGATCTAAGTGACAATCACTTATCTTCTTTATCAGAGGGACTTCATAATTTTAAATATCTGAAGAAATTAAATATTAGTAAAAATAAGTTAGAGGGAAACATTGACTCTGTAAAAGATTTGAGAGATTTAAACTACTTACGAATTTCTGAAAATCAACTCACCGAAATTTGCTCAGATATCGGAAACTTAAAAAACTTAAACTTCATTTATGCTCAAAATAATAAGATAACTCAACTCCCAATGGGCTTGTCAAGTTTGAGGTTTTTGGATTCTTTAATTCTAGATACAAATCAACTTTCTTCAATTTCGGAAGAAATAGGAAAAGCATGGAGTCTCAGAAGGTTATCGTTAAATAATAACCGCTTAAAGGTATTCCCAAATATTAGCCATCTGTCTAACTTGAAAGAACTATCTTTAAATAACAATCAAATAGAAGAAATTCCTAAAAACATTGGTGTTTTAAAAAAAGTCATTCATTTAGATTTATCCAAGAATCAAATACAAAAAATCCCTGAAACAATTGGTTTTTTGGCAAGAATCATCTATCTAAACTTGGGAAACAATAACATCAAAACTATACCGAAAGAAATTGGAGGTTTAAAAAAAATACAATATCTAAATCTATCAAATAATCAATTATCGGAATTCCCAAAAGGAATATTCCAACTAGAAAATTTGAAAAAACTTTACATCGAGAACAATCAAATACAAGATATTCCTTTAGAGATAGTCAATTTGAAAAAATTAATATCGATAAAAATAAAAGGAAACCCTCAAAGAGCAGTCAATAAGCTCAAATGGCTCATGCCACATTTAAATTTTGAATAGAACGTTAGCAAATGTCCCAAATAAAACTCCCCAAAGGAGCAGAAGCCCTACTCATTGCATTACAAACACCAACGCCTAAAGGCGATATTGGCATTCCAGTCTTGATATGGGGTAAACCAGGGGAAGGAAAGTCCAGTTTCTTAGAAAGTCTAATAAAACCAGATTTCCCAGTACTGACACTTATTGCCTCTATCCATGATCCAACCGATTTTTCAGGTTTGCCATTCCTGAAAGAGGATCAGGTAAAATACGCCATTCCTGAATGGGTCAATCGTTTTGGAGAAAAGGGTGAAGGCATCCTCTTTTTGGATGAATTGACAACTGCACCACCAGCAGTTCAAGCAGCATTACTACGAGTAGTATTAGAACGAAAAGTTGGTTTCCATGACTTGCCAGAAAAAGTACGTATTGTAGCAGCAGCTAACCCACCTGACCTAATGACAGGAGGCTGGGAACTCTCTCCTCCCTTACGAAACCGCTTTGTACATTTGCAATGGGAACTCAACGCAGACGTTTATAAAAATGCTCTAATGTCTGGCTTTAACAAGGCAGAACTCCCATATATCCCCAAAGAGAAACACGCTAAAAAATTAAGAGAATATCAACTGCTTATTCATGGTTTTCTTAGTCGAAACCCCAACCTTCTAAGTACCTCTCCTGAAGCCGACCGTTATGGTTTTGCCTCACCACGTTCTTGGGATTTTGCTGCTGCTCTGATGGCTTCTTGCGATGTACTCGGACACAGTCCTTTGAATAATAGACCCGAATCAAATTCAAGCGTATTCCTTGAATTATTGACAGGTTGTATTGGGGGTGGAGCTGCTGTTAATTTTATATCTTTTATAAAAAACTTAAAACTACCCGACCCTCTAAATGTCTTGAAAGGTGAGACAGAAGTAGATATAAAAAATCTGGAAGAAAGTGAATTGTTTATTCTTTTTGCCGGGTTTCGCAATCATCTTTCTTTAGAAATACCTGATGATATACTATTGAAACGCAGCGATATATTAATAAAATTGATAGAAAATGTTATTGAAGACAGCCGTAAAGATATCATTTTTCCTGCTATGCGTCAGTTGGCTAAAGAAGAACATTTAATCGGTCGTATGATTCGTATATCTATGGCAAAAGACGAAGCAAAACATAGAAAGGTTATGAGTTTTTTGGAAGGTTTCTTTGCTGAAAAAGGCTTTGAAGATTATATAAAATTGATAGGATGACAAGGGGTGAAGTACAAGAGTTATTGAGATTGGCTCGGGCTTTCTGTGCAGAAAAATTGCCTTGGTTTGCACCTGCTCTTTATCAAGCACGTATTATTCTGACAGAGCAGATTCCTGTTGCCGCTATTGATATAAATTATAATGTTTATTTCAATCCTGAACCAATTCGAATCATTTCGCAGAGTTCCTCCAACAAACAGGAAAGTATGGCTCAAATCGGATTTATTTGGATTCATGAAATTTCTCATGTTCTGCGACAACATGCTGATCGCTGTCAAGATATCAAGGGAGACAAATACCTGTGGAACATCGCTGCTGATTTTGAAATCAATGACAGTCAATGGAAAGGCTTACAAATGCCTCAAAAATTCCAAGGTTTATTACCTCAGAAGTTCCTATTACCTATGGGAAAATTAGCAGAATTTTATTATCATAAAATTTTAAAAGATAAAGATGCTTTGTCTAAGTTAGAACAATTAGGACTATCTGATTGGAATGAAGGAAGTGGTGTTCATAAAAAAACTGAAGTTTGGGAACAAGGAGGACAGTCAGACGATAAAAATAATCAACGACAAAAACTCCACCCTATTGATATCGAATTAACAAGGAAAGCTGTTGCTCAAAAAATGTACGAAAATCGGCATCTAATAGGGAATATGCCTGGTTCTTGGGGGCTATGGATTGAAAAAGTACTCCAATCTAAAACCGATTGGCGAAAAATTCTGCGTCATAGACTAAGTCTTGCATTGAGTAAAGGTATCGGTTTAAAAGTGGATTATTCCTTTACTCGGCCAAGCAGGCGACAAGCTATTTATTCACCTATTGTCACGCCCTCGTTTTCTGGAAGTTTAGGTGGACGATTTGCTATTGTTGTAGATACCTCAGGTTCAATGTCGGGACAATGGTTAGAACAAGCGATAGGAGAAGTATATAAAATTTTGGACGACTTCAAACTTCCCATTACTGTTATTCCTTGTGATGCTATAGCCTATGAACCTATTCTTCTTAAAAAGCCGTCTGACCGCTTCAAAGTGCGACAACTTCAAGGTGGTGGCGGTACAGATATGACAGTAGGTATTCAAGTAGCACTGAAACTCAAACCTCAGCCCGACACTATACTAGTTTTAACTGATGGTTATACTCCCTATCCAAATACGACCTTTCAATTGCCTGTCATCTTCGGTATTATTAAACAATATCAAGAAAGCACAACACCTCTACCTAACATACCTCCTTGGACAAAAACTTCTATTGTGGATGTTTTAATAACAATGTAAACAGGAACATGCTCGAATTTCGTTTTTTTTAAATAAAGAGAGCTATCACTACTTATTGGATACCACCAGATGGAAAGCACAAAACTCCATACAAGTCCTTTTGTATCTCAAACCTGCTTATGCAGAAGAGATGTAACAGCCCGTAAAGAGTGGGAATAATG
>JAHDFV010000240.1:808-6007 GCA_020627985.1 Saprospiraceae bacterium | reverse complement strand
AAGTGTAGTAAAAGAAAATACTTTAAAAGGGAATTTAGCACACAGGTTATTTGAACAAATGTTTAAAGAAGATATTTATGATTGGAATAAAAATCAAGTAAATGATTGGATAGATAATAAATCTAAATCTTTATTAAAAAGAGAAGGAGCAGTTTTCTTAATTTATGGGAAAGAACCCGACAAAATAGCTTTTATTCGTAAAGTTAAAAATGCTGCTTGGACACTTGTCAATATGATTCAAAGTAATAAATGGAAAATCATTGAAACAGAAATGGAATTGAAAGGTAAATTTTTAGGTAAATCTGTTAAAGGAAAAGCTGATTTAGTTTTAAAAAGAAATGAAGAAATTGCTGTAATTGATTTTAAATGGGGAGGAAAAACAAGGAGATTTGAACAAATTAAAAATAGAGAAGATTTGCAATTAATTATGTATTCGAAATTATTAACTGAAGATAATAGTTGGGCACATACTTCCTATTTTATTATTTCAAATGCAGAAATGATAGCAAGAAATAATTTAGGATTTAAAGAAGCTAAATCTGTTGAACCAGATTTAAATCATGAAACAATAAATAATGAAATTTGGTCTAAAATGGAAAAGACTTATGAATGGAGAATGAATCAATATAAAAAAGGTGAAATAGAAATTAGAACTGCCGAAACCATTGAAGAATTAGACGAAATCTATATGGGAGAATTAATGGAAGTTTTAGAAATGAAAAATGATTCTTCTTTATATGATGATTATAGTACTCTAGTAAATAATATTGAATAATTAATTATAAAATTATTTCACCATACAAATCATAATCTTCTGCATTTGTAATTTTTACATTCGCAAAATCGCCTATTCTTACATAATTAGAATCAGCTTTTACTAAAACTTCATTATCTACTTCAGGAGAATCAAATTCTGTACGACCTACAAAATACTCTCCTTCTTTACGATCAAATAAAACAGGTAAAGTCAAACCAATTTTTTCAATATTTTTATTCAGAGAAATTTCTTGTTGAATTTCCATTATTTTATTCGCTCGATCAGCTTTTATTTCCGCAGGAATATCATCTTCTACATCATATGCAATTGTATCCTCTTCATGTGAATATTGAAACACCCCTACTCTCTCAAATTCCATTTCTTGAACAAAAGCACATAAATCATTAAATTCTTCTTCAGTCTCTCCAGGGTAACCTACAAGAAAAGTGGTACGAATTGCAATTCCTGGAACTTTTCTTTTCGCTTCCTGAATTAAAGCAACTGTTTCTTCTCTCGTTATTTGTCTACGCATTCTTTGAAGAACATCATTGTTTGCATGCTGTAATGGAATATCTAAATAATTGCAGATTTCTTTCCTTGCATTCATTACATCAAAAATCTCTGAAGGAAATTTACTAGGGTAAGCATAATGTAATCGAATCCATTCGATGCCTTCAACATCAGCTAATGCATTTAACAATTCAGGTAAAGCTCTTTTTTTATATAGATCTAATCCATAATAAGTTAATTCTTGCGCAATTAAAATTAATTCTTTAACTCCATGTTTAGCAAAATTTTTAGCCTGTTTTACTAAAACTTCTATTGGCTGAGAAATGTGTTTACCTCTCATTAGAGGAATTGCACAAAATGAACAAGTTCGATTGCAGCCTTCTGATATTTTTAAATAGGCAAAATGCAATGGAGTCGTTAAAGTCCTTTCTCCAATTAATTCATGTTTATAATCTGCATTTAATTTTGCCAACAAACTGGGTAATTCTAAAGTACCAAAATAAGCATCAACTTCCGGAATTTCTTGTTCCAAATTGTCTTTATAACGTTGTGATAAACACCCCGTAACATACAATTTATCAATCTCTCCTTTCTTCTTTACTTCAGCATATTGTAAAATAGTGTTTACAGATTCTTCTTTCGCTAAATCAATGAACCCACAAGTATTTACAATTACGATATTAGCATCATCATTCGAATCATGAGACACTTCATAGTCATTTCCTTCAAGTTGTGTGATTAAATCTTCAGAATCAACTAAGTTTTTAGAACAACCTAAAGTAATTACATTAACCTTATCTTTTTGTAGTGTCTTTGATTTCATGCTGCAAAGATAAAACTTTTAATTTTTTAAAAAATAAAAGTAAAAAAACAATATCATTTTAATTTTTCATTTTTATAGATTTATCTCATAAATTAAATGTAATGCATGATATAGAACCATATTACCATTGGAGAGAAAAATATATAAGTTCAGATGATAAAAATACTCCCTTCTATGGTAGGATTTATGATGAATTTACTTTTTCAGATAAAATATATAATTACTACATCCACCCTCAATGGGATAATTTTGGTTCCCAGACTTTATACACAAAGATATTATTTGCAGATTATGAAGAAGGTTTTGCAATAATTGAAATGATAGGAGAATGGAATGATTGTATAAATAATGATATCATGTTTTTAAAACGAGATGTTATTGATAATTTAATCCATGCTGGAATTAAGAAATTCATTATCATATGTGAGAACGTTTTAAATTTTCATGGAAGCGATAATGAGTATTATGCAGAATGGCAGGAAGATATTGCTGCTAAAGGTGGTTATGTTACTTTAATAAACACATTAAATCATGTTAAAGAAGAAATGGATTCGACTCAATTAAATTTTTATATAAAATACGGCCAAAATTTTAACAATTTTAAGTGGAGAGGTTTAGAGCCTATTCAAATTTTACAAAAAGTACAGTTTATTTTAAAAATCGAAATTCAATCTTTAAGGTATTAATTTGGTTATCAAAGTTTTAAGTATATTGATTTATATGATGAATTTCTTTAATAACAAAATATGATATTTTCGTTAATTGGAAAGCAATTTGCATTCTCTTTATATCTGATAAATTGAATGTTTTAAGAATATAAAATAACAAATTTTAAAGTTATCTTTAACAGTATTTTAAACTTTTTACGGCTTAACTCAGAGAGGATCAAACAATTGAACTATTATGACTTCAACTCAAGTTTTTAAAAGAATCTCAATCTTATTTGCTTTTTTATTATTTATTTCAAACTACGCTAAAGCAACTCATGCAATGGGTGCTGATTTAACATACGTTTGTGTTGGACCAAATCAATATGAAGTAAGTTTAAGTTTCTATCGTGATTGTAATGGAATTTCTCCTTCAAATTCATATTCAGTTTCTATTGAATCGAATTGTGGAGTAAATTCGAACATTACAGTTAATCTTGCGTCGGGTTTTCCAGTTGATATTACCCCACTTTGCCCTTCTGAAACATCTGCTTGTGGAGGAAATGGCACATATGGTGTGGAAGAATGGGTTTATACTGGAACCTTAAATTTACCTGCTGGTTGTAGTGATGTTACAATGAGTTGGACTTCTTGTTGTAGAAATAATGCAATTACCACCTTGTCTAATCCAGGTAATCTTGATTTTTATGTCGAAGCACAATTAGATGCTACAATCGCTCAATGCAATAATTCGCCTGAATTCATTAATATCCCTACCCCGTTTACATGTGTAGGAAATTTAGTAAATTATAATCACGGTGTTACAGATATTGATGGAGATGTTTTAGTTTTTAGTTTAGTAGATTGTCAAACAGATAATAACACTTCCGTACCATATGTTGGTGGTGTTTCTGGAGCTTCACCGCTAGTTTCATCAACTCCAATAACTATAAACCCGAATACAGGAGCAATTCAATTTACGCCAAGTACTGCTCAGGTAGGTGTAATGTGTGTGTTAGTCGAAGAATTTAGAAATGGAGTCAAAATTGGAGAAATTGTAAGAGATATGCAGTTTACAGTTGTAAATTGTACGAATGAAGCGCCTACAGTTTCTGGTGAAAATAGTCCTTGTGACCCTTCGGGTCCTTCGGGTTCTTATACCTTAAATTCTTGTGCTTTTGAAACCGTTTGTTTTGACGTACTTGCATGTGATAGTGATGGAAATAATATTACAATGTCATGGAACAATGGTGTAGATAATGGTGATTTAATCATTACAAATAATAGTACACCAGATGCATCTGGTCAATTCTGTTGGACACCAACAAATGATAATATTGGATTTAATTTCTTTACGATTACTGTAAGAGATGATGCTTGTCCAATTTCTGGAACAAATACATTTACTTATGAAATAGAAGTTCTTGCAAATCCAAATGATCCAATTGATGCGGGACCAGATCAACAAATTTGTGGGGGTGAAACTGTAAATCTTGCTGGTACAACAACAGATTTAAATGTAATAGCTTGGGAATGGACTCCTACTACTGGTTTGTCAAATCCAAATGCACAAACCACTACAGCCACTCCTTCTCAAACAACTACTTATACCCTTTCTGCACAATACTCAGATGGATGTTTTGATCAAGATTTCGTTACAGTTACTGTTTTAGATGATCCTTCTGTTAGCACTTTCCCTGATGCAATATCAATATGTTCTGGAGGTACAGCTAGTATAGTAGCCTCATCTAATGACCCCGCTGCAACTTTTGAATGGTTTAATACTACAACTACCCTTTCTGAGGGAACAGGTTCTAATATAAATTTATCACCAACAGTTACAACAATATATGATGTTGTAGCAACAAGTGTCAATGGATGTACATCTACTACTCAAGTAGAAGTTGCTTTAAATTCTGCACCTCCTCTTGAGTCTTGTGTGAATTTATATGTATCACCTACTGGATCAGGAACTGATGCAACTCAAACAAATCCTACTGATTTAGAAACAGCACTTTCTTTAGGTGCTTGTCAAGATGCCGTTATAAAAATGGCAGTAGGAACATATAATTTTAATAATCCAATTCAACTTCAAAGTTTAATTACAATAGAGGGAGGATTTAATCCAACTACTTGGGTAAAAACTTCTGATGCTACTCCTGGTAATAGAACAACTATAAATCGTACTAATTTGAACGTAGAAGACGAAGCTGGAGCAGCTCCTCGTTTAGTTATGTTCTACGGTAATAATGTTTCGCAATTCAGGTTTCAAGATATAACGATCTCAACAACAAATGCACCAACAGTAACGGGTACAAACAGAGGGATTTCTACTTACGGTATACATTTGACTTCTTGTGGTGATTATGATATAGTAAGAACGCAAATCCTACCAGGTGATGCTAGCGCAGGTGCAGGTGATGATAATCCTGCAACTTATAATGCTTTTTGGGATGGTGATG
>JAHDFV010000240.1:0-798 GCA_020627985.1 Saprospiraceae bacterium | reverse complement strand
CTGCAGGACCAGCTGGAGAATCTACAGCTTGTGGTATTTTGCAAAGTACTGACCAAGGTTCTTTTGGAAATCCTGGTGCAGCAGGTGGCAGTGGCGGTGCGAATGCAACAGGGGTTGCTGGGCCAACTGGCACAAATGGGTTTAGTGGTGGCGCTGGTGGAAAAGGAAGAAATGCAAATGGAGCAGATGATAGTACAGGTGGTTCAGCAGGAAACGGACCAAATGGTGGAGCAGGTGGAGCAGTAGGTGCAAGTGATGGAGGAAATAATGATACTCCTTATGGAGGTTTTGGTAGTAATGCAACTGCAAATGGAGCATCAGGAGCAAATGGTTCAATATCTACCGCTCCTACATTTACGCTAGGATTTTATACCCCATCATTATCATCTGACGGACTTGCTGGAACAGGTGGCTCTGGCGGCGGCGGTGGCGGCGGTGGCGGTAGAGATACAGATTCATGTAATTCTGGTGGCGGTGGTGGCTCTGGTGGTGGCGGCGGCGGCGGCGGTGGCGGTGCTGGAAAAGGAGCTACTGGAGGTGGATCTTCTTATGGTATTTTTATTAATTCAGGATTGGCTGCAGCAGTAATTCAAGATTGTAATCTAGTAGCAGGAACTTTTGGTGCTGGAGGTACTGGTGGTTCTGGAGGTGAAGGTGGTGCTGGTGGTAGTTCAACACTTGGATTAACAACAAGTGATGGACAATCTAATAGAGGTGGTAGAGGTGGCAATGGAAGTAATGGCGGTGCTGGTGGTGATGGTGGTGATGGTGCTGATGGAGAATCATTTAATATTTACA
>JAHDFV010000239.1 GCA_020627985.1 Saprospiraceae bacterium | reverse complement strand
AAAAAAAAAAGACTAATTTTACAACCTCAAATCTAATTCGGTAAAATGGAAATTTTGTTTATTTCTCATAAATACCCACCTACGATTGGTGGTATGGAAAAACAAAGCTATGAACTTATTAAGGAAATAAGTAAGGTTCATAAAGTACATAAGATTGCCTATAATTCTGTAGAAGAATATAAGACTTCCTTTTTCCTTAAACTCAAAAAGAGGGTTAAAGATGTTCTTGCCAAGCATCCTAACATTAAAATGATCCATTTAAATGATGGTGCAATGGGAGCTTTATGCTATTGGCTAAGAAAAGAAGTTAAGATACCTGTTACTGTTACTCTTCACGGATTAGATGTTGTTTTCCCCAATTATTATTATCAAAAGTACATTATCAAACAACTCAAAAAGTTTGATGGTTTCATTTGTGTCAGTGAATCAACGGCCCAAGAATGTATTGAAAGAGGTTTTGATACGAAAAAAACTTTTGTCGTTGCGAATGGAGTTGATCCTGAATTGGCAAAAATACCCACTTATTTGAATGGTTTAGCTTCAAAAATCGAAAATGAACTTAAAATAGATGATTTAAAAGGGAAAAAGATCCTCATTAGTTTAGGACGAATGACAAAACGGAAAGGTTTTGTTTGGTTCTTAAAAAATGTGGTACCTCTTTTAGATGATGATACCATATTTATTCTTGTAGGTCCTGAAATTGGAAAAAAACAATCCAGCTGGAGAAAAATAGTTCCTAAAAAACTCCTACATGAATTTGAATTATCCATTGGTGCGGTAGATGAGAGTCATCTTTTAAATGATATCATGCGGCGAAAAGATATCAGATCTAAAGTATTTGTTGCTGGAAAACAACCGTTTAAAGAAGTTATGAGTTTACTTTCTACCGCTCATTTGTTTGTAATGCCCAATATAAAAGTGGAAGGTGATGCTGAAGGATTCGGTTTAGTTGCTTTAGAAGCTGCTGTAAGAGGAACTACAGTTTTGGCTAGTAATATTGAAGGAATTACTCAAGCGATCCAACATAATAAAAATGGTATTTTATTGCCTTCTGCTGATCCACAAGCTTGGATCGAATGCATAAGAGAACAATTTAAAGATATGGATGCTTTGGAGCAGCAAAGTAAAAAATTCCAACAATTTACCCTAGATAATTATACTTGGGAAAAAATGGCAAATTCCTATGTTGATGTATTTGAAAAAGTCATTGACACTAACGACTCACCCATTTAGAACGCTAAGATCTTATGCCACAATCTGAAACGGAGGGTTATGTTTACCATAGTTATGGCAAAGAAAAATACCTAAGACATGCAGTCGCTTCTGCTATTACCTTAAGACGTTTTGATAAGAAAAGATCCATTGGTATCCTTTGTTCTCCTTCACAAATAGAACGTTTACAAGAAACAGGCTTTGATCGATTATTTAATATTATCAAAGAATTGCCTGAAAAACATTGCTCTATAGTAGGCTTCAAACATCATTTACATCGTTTTTTATTATTTGATAAAAACATCTTTTTAGATTCTGATATCGTTTGGTGTAAAAACCCAGATCGACTATGGAA
This sequence comes from Saprospiraceae bacterium, assembly GCA_020627985.1. Classification (GTDB taxonomy): domain Bacteria; phylum Bacteroidota; class Bacteroidia; order Chitinophagales; family Saprospiraceae; genus JAHDCE01. The sequence goes on along the minus strand of JAHDFV010000239.1, from coordinate 4,476 downwards.
AGATTTTGAAACATATCCTTTTACGAGCACAGGTGCCTTGGTGGCTGATTCCTTTTTTGGTGGTCCTAAGAACATTGGTATTGTTAAGGATTTTATTTTTGGTCGTAGAGCACAAACCTTGAAAAAATTTGGAATTACTCAATTGAGTAGAATTCAATCTGGATTAGTTTACGCCTCAGACAAAGCAACAACAGAAGAAGTCTGTACCAAAGCTCAATATTTTTTAAGCCAAATAGATAACACACATTTTCAAAGTCGATTAAAAGAAAAAGGAAGATCTGAAGAATCCTGCGAATGGAGTCTTGCCATGGCTATGGCTTTTCTCAAAATGCCTGTATATCCTTGGCTCAATGGTTATCAATCTGCGCAATTAGATTTTATTGATAATTATACCATTTATAATGAAAATTTCACGCATGTGGAATGTAAATTTTATCCTGATGAATTTGTCTATAATTTAAGAGGATTAAAAAGTGATTGGTGGCAAAAACAGTTAACACGTTTGTTTTCTTTGATTCCTGGAAAAGGAGACTATATGATGGTAACTCCTTATTGTTTACATTTTGGATGGTTACATCAGAAAGTACCTTTCTTAGATTTTGCTGATGATATATGGGAAGAAGCTTTAGAAAATGGGATTGAAACTGTAATCCCAACAACACCTTCAAATTCATAAAGACATTGGATATTAAATCGACAGCCCAAGCGGTTCAAGAATGGTTTAAAACGCCTAAAGGAGTTAAAGTATCCAAAATTATCCGATACATTTTCTTAGGAGCTATTATTAGTTTTTTAATTTATCAATTGAGTCAAATTGGTTTTAGAGAATTATGGGATGCACTCCCTAGAACCATTTGGTTTTATATCATATTTTTTATTCTTTATTTTACTTTACCTGTAACAGAACAATTCATTTATCGATTGTCTTTACAATTTAATTTTTGGGATGGATTTAAAGTATTCACAAAGAAAAAAGTCTTAAATCATGAAGTAGTTGGATATTCTGGAGAAGCCTATTTTTATCTCTGGGCGAAAGAAAATTTAAAAGAAAGTCCTAAAAAGATTTTACAAGTCATTAAGGATAATACCATTATATCTTCCTTGGCTTCCACTTTAACTGCTCTTGTACTTTTAGTTGTATTTTCTTTCTTCGTTAATGTCAATTTATTTGATGGACATTGGTTAGATCCCACTACTTTAATTATTGGAGGAATTATTCTTGTTATTTTATTTGTATTATTATTTATTTTTAGAAAACAAATAATATCGGTCGATAAAAAAACGGCCTGGAAAATGTTTTTCATTCATGAAATGAGAATTTTCTGGATCTATACCTTAGAAGTGATTCAATGGATTATTGTTATTCCAAGCGTGCCGATATATGTTTGGTTGACTTTTCTATCTGTCAAAATAATTTCATCTCGAATTCCTTTTTTACCAAATAAGGATTTATTATTTATAAGTGCCAGCGTTGGCATTGCACAATATGTAGAAATAAGTGAAGCAGCGATAGCTGGAATTTTATTGTGTAGCAATGTACTTTCTAAAATTTTAAATTTATTTTTCTTTGTTCTTTTTTCAGTTGATAAAAAAGAAATTCAAATTCCTGAAACAGAATGAAGTTAGCTTTTATTACACAGGACTTTCCGCCTGAGACAGGTGGCATTCAAACTTATTCCTATGAATTAGCACAACATCTCAGTACGCTTTGTGAAACCTTTATATTAATCGCTCCAGCTAAAAAAAACCAAGCAGAAATAGATACTACACTACCCTATCCTGTTGTTCGTATTCCTTGCTCAAATACATTGCTTGGATTTTATTTAAAAAACAGATTACCTAGAATATTAAAAGAGTATCAAATTGATCATACTTTTCATGCACAATGGCAAACATTAAAACCTGCGATTAAAGCCAAGAAAAAAGGTATTTTACAAAAAGTAATGGTCGCAGCTCATGCTCGGGAATTAATTTTTAATCCTTATGACTCTATTCCTATTTTAAAAGGTATTTATCTTAAACATCAATCCACTTCTTTATTAGGTGCGGATCAATATTTTCCAGTTAGTCGATATACTGCTAATTTATTAACAGCCCAAAAAGTAAAGGAAGAAAAAATAAAGATTATTAATAATGGAACGGATCCTACTTTATTTTTTCCTACGAATATTGATGCTTTAAAAAAAGAATTAAAACTTAAGGATAAAAAAATATTGTTTACGGTTTGCAGACATGTAGAACGAAAAGGAATTCAAGACATTATCACAGCCTTACCCGAAGTCATAAAAACGATTCCTAATATTCATTATATCATTGGTGGAAAAGGTCCTTTTTCTGAAATTTTACAACAACAGGTTAAAGAATTAAATTTAAATGACTACATCACATTTACAGGAAGGATTGCAGATATAGCATTAAATCAATATTATAATTTATGTGATGTTTTTATCATGACTCCATTAAATTCTAAAACAGATATAGAAGGATTTGGAATCGTTTATTTAGAAGCCAATGCTTGTGGCAAACCTGTAATTGGTTCTAGTACTGGAGGTATACCAGATGCTATTCGACATGAAGAAACGGGACTATTAGTTGAAGCTTCTCAACATCAAGAAATCTCTAAATCTATAATTAAATTATTAGCTAATGATCCACTAACTAAGCAATTGGGTGATCAAGGACATCTGTGGGTAAAGGAAGAGATGAATTGGAAATCGGCGGCGCAAAAACTATATCAGGCTATGCTTTCTGTTTAAAAATCTGCTTGTACTTCGAAGCTAATTTCTTTTTTTGTCAGGGGATGTTTAAACGAAATATATTCCGCATGTAAATGTAAACGATTTTCCACTTTCCCATATAAATCATCTCCAACTATTGCAGTATTTAATCCTAAGGGATGAGAAGCATGCACTCTCAATTGATGCGTCCTTCCTGTCTTTGGAAAAAAATGTATTCTTGTTTTATTATTTATTTTATTAATTACTTTCCATTTGGTTAAAGCATTTTTCCCAAATTTATTGCAAACCATTTGTCTAGGTCGATCTGTTAAATCTACTCGTAAAGGCAAATTAATTTCTCCTTCATTTTCTTCAATTATTCCATCTAATAAAGCGACATATCTTTTCTTCACTTCCCTTTTAATAAATTGAGATTGAATGGCTTTATGTACTTCTTTATTTTTAGCCAAAATCATAATTCCAGAAGTGGACATATCTAAACGATGAATAATTAATGGGCCTTGTAAATTAGGATATAAATTCCCCATTCTTGTCTGTACAGAATCAGATATAGTTTTACCAGGAACGGATAATAATTCTATTGGTTTATTAATAATAAAAATTGCTTCATCTTCATAAATTATTTTGATTTTTTCGGGTTGAATTAATTGTTGAGTTATTGGATTTTCATCCATTTCTATATCCTGAAGCATATGCTTTAAAATGGGTTTACATCTTCCTCGACAAGCTGGATAAAAATATTTGTGCTTCCGTATTTCCGAATCAGGTGATTTTCCCCACCAAAATTCAGCCATAGCAATCGGTTTTAATTGGTGAGCAAAAGCATACTGTAACAATTTAGGTGCAGAGCATTCTCCTGCTCCTCCGGGTATAACTTGATCATGAAAGATTTCATGCAAATCCTTTTTCTCTTTATATTGATTTAAAAACTGATATTGATCAAATATCTTTTGTTGTAGTTTTATAGATTTATTTTTTCGTTTACTTTTTAATTCTTTTAATTGATCTTCATATACATTAAAATCATTTTTTAATTTCAATAATTCTTCATTTCTATATTCTACTAATTCTCTATAAAGAAATTGATCATTTAAGCTTTCTTGTTTTAATTTTTCATTAAATAATTCTAATTCCTCTTTATTTAATTCTTTTAGCGCATTTGTTTTCCGACTTCTTCTGTCTTTTTTTGCCAATTTCATTTTGTCTCTCTGACTTTTCAAATCTTTCTCAACAAAAGCAATTTTATCATTTAATAATTTATATTTATTATGATAATCTATATTATTTTCTATCTCACTTATTTTCAAGCTTAATTGATGTTGTTCTCTTTCTCCTTTTTTATAAAAACCTTCTTTATCCAAAATATTAAAAATAGGTGGAACAAATTTTTGAGGTAAACTTTCATCTGACAATTTTCCTGAAAATGCAGCCAAGTATCCTAATTCTTGTTTTCCATTTTCAACAACTAAAACACCAAACATTTTACCAATCGGCAAACCATCTTCATTTGAATTCAAACCAAAATTATGTTTAAAATCTGTTTGCAATTTTAAATACTCTTGTAATTCATTCGTAGCAATACGAGCTAAATTATGAGGTTCATAATAAAAAGGAAAGGTAAATTTCTTAGGACGATCAACCTTAGAAATATCTGATTTAAAAGAATGAAAATGTAATAAATTTTGGCTCATTGTATTTTTTCAAAAAACAGCAATCAAAATACTTTTAATAATAATAA
>JAHDFV010000238.1 GCA_020627985.1 Saprospiraceae bacterium | reverse complement strand
GAAGTATTACTTGTAAAATTACAATTCTCTCCTCTTAGTGATAAATTAATAAACGGATCAAAAGAAGTTAATCCTTTACAATCTCGATATAAACGCAATTCTAGTTTGTACTCATTATTGCCTAAACATTCATAGGTAATATCTCCGCCCATAAAATGCGAAGCTTCAAGACTTAATACGCATAAAAATTGAATCAGTATTAAAATGTATATTTTAAACGATATGAATTTCAAATAAAAAAAATTGGAATGAAATATAATAAAATTCAAAGATAGCAACTCAAAGTCAAAAAAGAAGCTAACAATTGGCTCATAACTCTTTTGTTACCTGAAAGACGATTCTCATGAATAAGTGAAAATAGGCCATATCTAAAGATTTTTACACTTTCATTCTTTAAAGAATCTATTAGACCAAAAATAAGTTTGCGTTTTAGGCTTACAAATGTTATTTTTGTGGAATTAGCGAAAATTCGCTAACTTTTAATCTTCTTTTGTGTTATAAGGAGGAGATTAGAAGAATATTCATGAAATTTAAATCCTCTTTTATATGGAAACGCCCACTTTGGAGGCACAATCTAAAAAAACATCGACCAATAAGATGAGTAGAAAAATTAGAAAAATTGCTGTTCTTGGATCGGGAATTATGGGAGCTGGTATTGCTGCACACTACGCCAACATTGGTTTAGATGTATTAATGCTAGACATTGTTCCGTTCAACCTAACAGACGAAGAAAAGAAAATTCCTGCTAAAAGGAATTCTATCGTAAATGCGGCTAAAAAGGCGCTTTTAAAATCAAAACCTGCTGCTTTATATAGCAAGGAATTCATCAATAGAATTCAAGTAGGAAACTTTGATGATGATATGGAAAAAATCGCTGATTGTGATTGGGTGATTGAAGTAGTGATTGAGCGATTAGATATCAAACAACAAGTATTTGCTAATGTAGAAAAGTACCGTAAAAAAGGTGCTTTAGTTACATCAAATACTTCAAGTATTCCCATTCATTTAATGGCTGAGGGAAGATCAGATGATTTCAAGAAGAATTTCTGTGGAACTCACTTCTTCAATCCTCCTCGTTATTTGAAATTATTTGAAGTAATTCCAACACCGGATACAGATCAATCTGTAGTGGACTTCTTAATGAATTATGCCGATGTTTACTTAGGTAAAACTGCTGTTTTATGTAAAGATACACCTGCATTTATCGCCAATAGAGTTGGTGTATATGCGATGGCAAAAATTTACCAATTAACGGAAGAGTTAGATATGACCGTTGAGGAGGTAGATAAAGTAACAGGTACGCCAATGGGTCGACCAAGAACAGGTGTGTTCCGTTTAGGTGATTTAGTGGGACATGATACTTCAGCTAAAGTAACAGAAACAATCAGTTCTCGTTGTGAAAACGATGAACAGAAAGATGCTTTAGCTCCTCCTTCATATACTAAATTCTTAGCAGATAATAAATTCTATGGAGATAAGTCTGGTCAAGGATTTTACAAGAAGACCAAAGAAAAAGATGAAAAAGGTAAAAAAATTGTTTTAGCCTTAGATCTTAAAAAATTAGAATATCGTCCAAAGCAAAAAGTAAAATTTGCTTCATTGGATGCCGTAAAACAAATTGATAGCCTTTCAGGTAGAATACGTACATTCTTTAAGCAAGATGATAAAGCAGCACAATTGGTTCAAAAATCATTAGGTGCTTTATTTGCTTATGTATCCAATCGTATTCCAGAAATTTCAGATGATATCTATTCAATAGATGATGCCTTAAGAGCAGGTTTTGCTTGGGAAGCAGGTCCATTCCAATATTGGGATATGATCGGTGCTAAAGCAGGGATCGAAGCTGCAGAAAAAGAAGGTCAAACTGTTGCTCAATGGGTCAAAGACTTCGTAGCTGCTGGTAATGATACCTTCTACAAATTAGAAAATGGTGTGAATCATTTCTATGATGTAGCTACTAAATCTTACTTACCAGTACCAGGAGCAGAACAGTTTATTGTTTTAGATAATCTAAGAGCGACTAAGAAATTAGTTTATGAAAACCCTGAAGCAGTAGCACATGATATCGGAGATGGTGTTTTATGTTTAGAATTCCGTTCTAAAATGAACTCAATCGGAGAAGGGGTATTAAAAGGTATCAACGAAGTAATTCAAATCGCAGAAGATGAAGGATGGAGAGGAGTTGTGATTGGTAACAATGCAGAACATTTCTCTGTAGGTGCTAATTTGATGATGATTGCCATGATGGCATATCAGCAAGAGTTTGATGAATTAAACTTCGCTGTTAATGCGTTCCAACAAACGACAATGCGATGTAGATATTCAAGTGTTCCTGTAGTAGCAGCTACTCAAGGATATGTATTTGGTGGTGGTTGTGAAACAATCATGCATTGTGATGCTGCTGTTTGTGCAACGGAATCATACATTGGTCTAGTAGAAGTTGGCGTTGGTTTAATCCCAGGTGGTGGTGGAACAAAAGAATTCGCATTACGTGCATCTGATAGTTTCGTAGAAGGTGATGTTCAAATTCCTACTTTAATTGAAAAGTTCAAAACATTAGCAATGGCTTCTGTTGCGACTTCAGCTCATGAAGCATTTAACTTAGGTTACTTGAATCATAAAGATAGCGTTTCAGTTAATACTGCTAGAAATATTGGTGAAGCGAAGAAGAAAGTATTAGAGCTTTCTCCTAACTACACACAACCAGGTCAACGCTTAGATATTGATGTTTTAGGTCGTACAGGATTAGGTGCTTTATATACAGCATCTCATTCTTTAAAATTAGGAAAGTACGCTTCTGAGCATGATATCAAAATAGCAAATAAGATAGCATTTGTTCTTTGTGGTGGTGATCTTACTGGTCCGCAAAAAGTTTCTGAACAATATTTATTAGATATAGAAAGAGAAGCATTTTTAAGTCTTTGTGGTGAGCAAAAAACATTGGAACGTATTCAACATATGTTACAAACGAATAAGCCATTGAGGAATTAGATTTAGAGATTTTAGATATTTAGATGTAGAGATTTGTCATGAAGCATACTCATAATTTTAGAGAATTGAAAGTTTGGCAAAATTCTAGACTTCTGGTCAAAGAAATTTATATCATGAGCCAATCTTTTCCGAAAGAGGAATTGTTCGGTTTGACATCACAAATTAAGCGTTCAGCTATATCAATACCTTCTAATATTGCAGAAGGTTGTGGAAGAGGAACTATTCCTCAATTCTCACAATTTTTAGATATTGCTCATGCTTCGGCTTGTGAATTAGAAACACAAATTATTCTAGCATTCGATTTAAATTTCATTGATAAGAAAATCGCAAAATCAATTGTTTTACAAATTCATGAAATCCAGAAAATGATTTTTGGTTTTAAGAAATTATTGAAAAAGCAACAATCTAAACATCTATAAATCTAAAGATCTAGATATCTTATATTAATTAATTGTCTAGTGTCTAATGTCTAGCGTCTTTTAATACTAACGTCAAACATTAAGCGTCTAGCATCAAATAAAAAAATTACCATGCGCGAAGCATATATAGTAAAAGCATATAGATCAGCTGTAGGAAGAGCCAAAAAAGGTGGATTCCGATTTTACCGTTCTGACGATTTAGCGGTAGATGTACTAAAACATTTAGCAGCAAGTTTACCTGAATTAGATCCTACAAGAGTAGATGATGTCATCGTTGGATGTGCAAATCCAGAAGGAGAACAAGGTTTACAAATAGGTCGTCAAATTTCAATGAGAGCCTTAGGAAAAGAAGTTCCAGGTATGACCGTTAATAGATACTGTGCTTCAGGTCTTGAAACGATCTCAATTGCAGTAGCTAAAATCCAAGCAGGAATGGGCGAATGCTACATAGCTGGGGGAACAGAAAATATGAGTATGATTCCTATGACAGGATATAAATTAGCTCCTTCTTATCAAGTCGCTTCTAATACACCTGATTATGTTGTAGGAATGGGTTTAACAGCAGAAGCTGTTGCCAATAAATACGAAATTTCTAGAGAAGCACAAGATGAATTTGCTACAAATTCTCATGCTAAAGCTGCTGCTGCAATTGATGCAGGATATTTCAAAGATGAGATCGTACCCGTAACCGTTAAACAAGTTTACGTTGAAGATAATAAACGTAAAGAAAAAGAATGGACGGTTTCTATGGATGAAGGAGTTCGTAGAGGAACAACAGTAGAAGGATTAGCTCGTTTGAGAGCTGTTTTCGCTCAAGGTGGATCTGTAACAGCAGGTAACTCTTCTCAAATGTCAGATGGAGCTGCATTCGTTTGTGTCATGTCTGGTGAAATGGTGAAGGAATTAGGGATTGAACCCATTGCAAGAATGTCTTCTTGTGCAGTTGCAGGTGTAGATCCATTGTATATGGGAATTGGACCTTGTGCAGCTATTCCAAAAGCATTAAAGCAAGCAGGATTGAAATTAAATGATATCGATCAGATTGAATTAAATGAAGCGTTTGCTGCTCAATCTCTTGCAGTGATTAAAACTGCAGGTTTAGATCCTTCTAAAGTGAATGTGAATGGTGGAGCGATTGCTTTAGGTCATCCTTTAGCCTGTACAGGAGCGAAACTGAGTACACAATTATTCAGTGAAATGCGTAGAAGAAAACAAAAATACGGTATGGTTACTGCATGTGTTGGTGGAGGACAAGGTATCGCTGGGATTTATGAATTATTAAATTAATTTAATTTCTTAGAATTAAAAAAGAGGCTGTGTTCATCGAATACAGCCTTTTTTTTGTCTGATTAACTTCTGAATTTATTTAAATAGCTGTATTATTGAGTATTATCTTACATTAATCAAAAAATCCATTTGTAATGAGTAGTTATAAAACTGCATTAAGCTAAGAAAAAATTAGACCTTATCTGGAAGGTAAAAAAGTAAATCTTCGAACAACAGATTATATAAGTCAAGCTTGGAATTATTTCCAAAAAGATTTGGGTACTTCGATTATTATGGGTCTTCTTTTTTATTTCTTAAGCATCATTCAATATTGGATGCTTTCTGGATTATTTATCGGAATGTATGAAGAAAGAACCGAAAACAAAAAAATGGACATTACATCCCTATTTAGAGGTTTTGATCATGGCATGCCAATTTTCATGTATTTATTAATTATGATCGGAATTACTTTTGCAGTAATTCTTATTCCAATGATTATATTAATTTTAGGTGCTTCTTCAGGAAGTGAGGCTGTAATGGGAATTTCAATGCTCATTTTTTATCTTTTCATATTTGCCTTTTCCATTATTTTAGGTGTACTATTTATGTTTACAATTCAATTCATCACTTTTGGTGGAATGGAAGCATGGGATGCCATGAAAACAAGTGCAGCTATTATGAAAAATAACCTTGGTACTGGCTTTGTTTATTTCATTTTAATTTTTCTTTTAAATTTAGTGGGAGTAATGCTTTGTTTTGTGGGATTATTAGTAACTGTTCCTATGTCTATGATGGTTATGTATTTTGCCTTCCAAGATGTATTTCAAATTGAATCAAAAGATGCTACAGATGAAATCATTGAGCATTTAGTATAAATATTAATTTCAAGACGAGAGAATAGGAAAAATTGCTATTCTCTCTTTTGTTCATTCTCAATTATAACTATGGATTACAAAATTTCTTTATCAGAAGAAAAAGTATGGCGTTTTGTAGATCAGCAACGAAAAATTAAAATTGATCAAATCGGCTATTTTGGAAAAGCCTGGGATATTATCAAAAAAGATCAAGGCAGTTATGTGGGATTTGGTTTTATATCATTAATAATTGCTTTCGCCGCAGGTATAGTTCCTCTTCTTGGCAATTTCCTTTCAGGAATTGCATCTACATTATTGAACCCTGGTTTCTCTATTTACGCTTACAAACAGAAAAGAGGCCAATCACATGAATTTGGCGATTTCTTCAAAGGAAAAGATCATATTTCTCCCCTACTTAATTATTATGTAATTGCTACTATCATTACTTTAATTATTTTTTCGCCAATTATTTATGGATATATATCTACAGGTATTATTGGTTTACAACCAGGTGATATTCCAGATTTCAATGCCTTGAATACTAGTATTTTAATATTTGGTTTCATTATTGCATTTCC
>JAHDFV010000237.1 GCA_020627985.1 Saprospiraceae bacterium | reverse complement strand
ACAAATTAATATATATTATAATATAAAAATCATGCCACAAACATTAAATTTTTAGTGCAAAAATAAACTAAAATACTTAGATTTCAGGTTTAAATTTATCCTTTCAAATCAGAACAAACTTTTATTCTCAACCATGTTAATGATATAAGCTAAGCTAGACTTTAATACAATAAAAAAGCAGTCAGAACTAAAATAGTTCTAACTGCTTCATTAATTTGAACACCCTATGACAAATGCAATCAAAAGAAATATTTGATTACTTACACAAAATGCAAATTTTTATTTAAATTAACAAGGTTTAATATATTATTATATTGATTTCGTTATATAATAAACAAAATAATTCTGTAATCCTAACCGATTGATTTCATAAAATTATCGCTAACTTTTTTCCAATTAATTATATTAAAGAAATTATCTATGTATTCTCCTCTTTTATTCTGATAATTAAGATAATAAGCATGTTCCCAAACATCGATGCCTAAAATCGGTGTTCCATTTTGTTCCACTAAATTTTTCATTAATGGATTATCTTGATTTGGAGTTGAACTTACGAATAATTTCCCGCCATCATCGACAGATAACCAAGCCCAACCAGATCCAAATCTTGTTTTGGCAGCTGTTGAGAAAGCAGCTTTAAAATCTTTAAATGATCCAAAAGTTGTATCCATACTTTCTTCAAGTTTTCCAGTGGGTTCACCCCCTGAATTTGGTGCAATGATATCCCAAAATAAGGTATGATTAAAATGTCCCCCCCCATTGTTTCTTACTCCAGTATCTGTATCAGATATATTACTTAAAATATCTAATATCGGCATATCTGAAAATGACGTATCTTTTATTGCAGCATTTAATTTCCTAACATAACCTGCATGATGCTTACCATGATGAATTTCCATAGTCATTTTATCAATATTTGGCTCTAAAGCTTCTACTGGGAAAGATAAGGGAGGCAAATAAAAATCTTCTGTTCTCTTTGTATACTCTAAGAGATCTGGTTTTGAAATGACTGAATCTTTTTTGTCCTTCGTATTACAAGAATAAAAAGGATTTATAACTAATCCTGTTGCAGCGATAGCTGATACTTTTAAAAATTTCCTTTTATCCATTTTAATTATATTATGTTAGTTTTTCACAATATAGGTTTTTATTAAAGGGAATTATAATGCTTTCTTTTCATTTCCTTTAGAAGTTATTTAAATTCGTATCTATCTATTAATTTTCTTATTCTTAATTCATGTCCAATTCAGATCAAATACAGATTTTTTCTTCCAATACTGAACGTTTAAATGGATCGAATTTCAATTTGAATTGGATAGGGTTCTTGTTGCCCATTATAGCCTTTCTTCTTTATTTTAATACAATAAATCATGGATATGTTCTAGATGATGAATTGGTTTGTAATAAGAATGGCTTTGTCCAAAAAGAAGGTATGTCTGGTTTGTATGATATATTTACTTCTTCATTTCATCAAGGATTTACAAATAAACCAGATTTACATTATCGACCCATGATGATGGCCGCTTTTACGATAGAAAAAAGTATTTTTGGTAATAAAAATACGGTTTTTCACTTTTTTAATATTTTTTGGTTTGCAGTAAGTGCAGGCTTATTATTCATTTTTTTAAGGCAAATTTTTAAAGAAAAATCCCTCTGGCTCTCTTTTGGTATTGCATTACTTTTTATCAGTCATCCCATTCATACAGAAGTCGTAGCCAATATTAAAAGTAGGGATGAAATCTTTGTTTTTATAGGACTTTTAGGGACTTTGATTAGTATATTAAAATACCAAAATAAAAAAAATCCACTATGGCTCTTTTCTAGCTTACTCTTTTATTTATTTGCTATCCTAGCAAAAGAAACAGGCCTACAAATTATCGCTCTTGTCCCCTTAACTTTATATTTCTTCCATAAAGAAATTGAATGGAAATCTATAATGATAAATAGTTGTTTTTTTATACTTCCATTAATCTTATATTTTTATTTAAGACATTTATATACAGCAGATAATGGCTATGAATTAAATATCATCGATAATACCCTGCTTGCCGCTAATTCAATCATTGAACAATTATCAACGGCTATTTCTATGATTGGAAAGTATTTTCAATTATTAATATTTCCTAAATCATTGAGTTACGATTATTCTGCTTATCAAATTCCAATTGTAGGGCTTTTTCATTGGAAAACTATATGTAGTATTTTAGCTATTATTCTATCCTTATTCGTAGCCTTTAAAGGATTGAAAGAGAAAAGCCCTATTTCTTATGGGATTCTATTTTTTTATTTAATGTTTGCCTTAGTGAGTAATGTTGTTTTTCTAACAGGTGTCACTATGGCTGAACGTCTAATATTTTCAGCATCATTAGGCTTTAGTATCATTACTGGTTATATAATTTTTCATTATTTATTTGAAAATAAAAAACCAATATTATACTTTTTTAGTATTGGAATAATGTTCCTTATTTATTCTTTTATAACGGTTAATAGAAATACAGTTTGGGAATCTAATGCTACTTTATTTTTGTCTGGAATTTCTTCTGCTCCGAATAGTTCTAGGACACTATCATTTTTTGGACGTCATTTATATGATACTGCATTAAAAGAAACGAATCCGAAATTGCAAGAAGAATTAATCAATGAATCAATTCTTTACTTTGAAAAAGCAATTCGAATCCATAATGGCTTTACAGATGTTCATCATCAAAAAGGGGTGTCTCAAGATTTTTTAAAACAGTATGATGAAGCTATGAAATCTTATGAAGATGCTTTATTCACGAAACCAGATTATCATTTATCTATTTGTAACTTAGGTCTTGTGCATTATAAACAAGGTAATAATGTGAAAGCACTTGAGTATTTAAACAGAGCCCATCATATTTCTCCGAATAATGAAACGATTAAGAAAAATTTAATAATAGTGAGTCTAAATCAAAGAGATGTTTTAAGAAATCAAGGAGATATAGAAAATGCGATACTTTTGGACAAGCAAGTCAGGAGATTAAGAGGACAAAATGTAAAATAATAATATGAAATCTAGATACTTAATCATCATTCTATTCTTATCATTTTTGTCCTGTAAATCAACTGTTGATGAAACGAATTCTGTATCTCGTATAGATGATTATTTACGAGTTGATAGTATCCCCAATAAGGATGCAATGGAAACAAAAGTTCAACCTGTCATTTTTAATTATGATACAAGTCAATGGATGAATATAAAGGATTTAGAACCAGAAATTCAAATTGATATTCGTTATGCAACCGAAAATAATTTTACCAATATTGTAATGTATGATTGTGGAAAATGTTTTCTTAGACCTGAAGTTGCTAAAGCTATTGTAAAAATTAATGAAGATGTTCAATTGAAAGGTTTTGGAGGAATTAAACTATTTGATTGTTACCGACCTCGACCTTATCAACAACGATTATGGGATAAAGTACCTGACCCCCGATTTGTATCACATCCAAGCAAAGGATCTATGCATACCCGAGGAGCTGCAGTAGATTTAACCATTATTGATAAAGAGGGAAATGAACTAGATATGGGCACTGATTTTGATTTTTTTGGAAGAGAAGCTTTTCATAATTACCCACACAATGACAGCATACTTTATAACAGAAGTCTATTAAAATCAATGATGTACAAAAGAGGATTTAAACACATAAGTTCTGAATGGTGGCACTATTCTTATACGCTAAAGAACTATGTTTTATCGGATTGGGTATGGGAATGTAACAATGGATAAAATAATACGTTAAAATTAATATAGAAAATGGCTTTAAGTTTTGCTAAGTCACGATTTAGAATTATCATTGTAACACTATGAGTACTTTGAGGACTATTTATCCTATTTACTATTTTTTTATCGTCGCGTCCTTCTTTTTACGTGACTTCGCTGAACACTATTCTACAACAAATAACGATGATAGCATTGTTACGGAGGTTAAAGAAATTGAGGTTGTTAAGCCTGTAAAATCAATTTCCTCAGATAAACCATCTCCTGTTCAAGTTATTCAAACCAAAAATTTCAGTCAAAATAGAACGGTTACTTCAAGTTTAAATCATCATACTAATGTTACCGTTGGTGTTGTTGATGAACAATATGCTATTTTGATTACTTCAAAAAAAGTTAAACCTATTCATACTGGTCAAGCTATTACTTCTATTATTGATCAAGAATTTGGAGATGAAATTGAAGAAGAAAATAATTCAGAAAGTATAACTAAGCCTGAAATTTTAGATACTGAAAATAATGATTTAGTCAATTCTGATGATTTAATCGTTGAAGAAGGACCTGCTGAAATAAATTTAAATGAAGAGCGTCTTGATTTGACGAATGTTAATACTGATGAATTACTTGTTATTGGAGATGATGTTTTTCTATCTAAAGGCGAAGAACTTATAGAATCCCAAGATGCTTTTACTGATGATGACGATGATTTTGGTGATGAGGGCTTCAACATTAAGGACATTGATGCAGCATATTTATTAGGTAAATTTAATCCAAGCACACATAAAGACTTTTCTAAGATTTCATCGGCTTATGCTTCTAGAAAAGGGATGTATTTAAGAAGTGATGTTTATGAAGCTTTTATTAAAATGTATTTAGCTGCTGAAAAGGAAGGAATTGATCTAACCATTTTATCTGCTACACGTAGTTTTAGTTCTCAAAAAAGAATTTGGGAAGCAAAATGGAGTGGCAAAAAAAGAGTTGAAGGTAAAGATCTTTCTAAATCTATTCCTTTTGGTGTTAAAAGAGCAAAAAAAATACTTGAATATAGTGCTATGCCAGGTACTTCAAGACATCATTGGGGTACAGATATTGACCTTATTGCTTTAAACAATGAGCATTTCGAATCTGGACAAGGTAAAGTAGCTTATAATTGGTTAGCTAAAAATGCAGCTACTTATGGATTTTATCAACCGTACACAGCTTGGGAAAAACGTAAAACTGGCCATTATGAAGAGAAATGGCATTGGTCTTATCTTCCTGTTGCCAAACCGCTACTTAAAAAATATGCTTCATATCTTAATAATGAAAAGATTGAAGGATTTTTAGGTCAAAATACAGCTAAAGAAATTGATATCATTAATACATTTGTTTTAGGTATCAATACCGATTGTAAATAAATTCCGATTCTACATTAAATTCTTACTTTATGAATAAGTTGTATTACTTTATTCCTCTAATGTTATGTTTCTTTTCTTGTAACAATACTTCAAATAACGATTTAGATCAACCTGAAAATATTGAAAAGAAAACTGAAGTTATAACAGAAAAATCTAAGCCTATTTTTAATTATAAAACTGGTTTAATCCTTTCAACTGGATTATCAGATGAAGAAAAAGAAAAACTCAACTTAAAGGAAAATGGCGATTTTCAATTAATAAATAATAATCAAAGTTATTTTTTAAAAGGAAGTAAAGAATCTTTAGAAAAGTATTGGGGTAAATGTGTATCTATTCGTTATTCTAATGATGAAATATTTCCAAAGCCTAAGAATGTTCATCATTATGAAAAACATTTACTCATTATAGATGACATTGAAGAAATCAATTCTTGTTCACTTAGCACTTTACCAACTAAAAAAGAAGTCAAGAAAAACATTCTTAAAAGTTATGGAGCCAACTATAAAACAACAAGTTATGCTGGTAAAATAGTAAAAGCGAAAAGACCTGCACCAGATATTGTTTATGATTATAAATTAGAATTAGAAAAACCAGTCTTAAATGAAAATGATCCAAGAGGAGATGGTTTTTTAACTCATTCCTATTATTTACTTCCTGTAAATGATCAAATGTTACAACTGTTTGAAGAAAAATCTTCTACAAAAAAGACTTATGAAATTACAGGATATTTAATTGGTGGGTTTGCAGAATCGACTGTTTTCCAAGTTATGGACATTCAATAAAAAAGGAGGTCATATTGACCTCCTTTTTTATCTTTATCATGTATTATCTAATGAATCTTTTTCCGCCTTTTCTAAGTCGGGTTTTTCTTCAATCAACTTAAATTCAATAGCTTTCAATTGATCGATCCATTTATCTTTTTCTTTAAAGAATTCTTCTTTATCTGATTCTGGCAATGGATCAGGCGGGGGTAAAT
>JAHDFV010000236.1 GCA_020627985.1 Saprospiraceae bacterium | reverse complement strand
CAAGTATATTAAGAAACTTCCAAATCATTGGATTCTTTGACGTAGGAACAGCATGGCAAGGACTATCTCCTTTCAGTGAAGATAATCCTTTAAATACTTCTACTTTTGCTCCTCCGCCAGAATCACCCCAAGTGATCACAACGACAGTTAATTATTATAGAGATCCCATTGTTGCAGGATATGGTGCTGGTGTTAGAACTAAAATATTTGGTTATTTTATACGTGTTGATTATGGAAAAGGAATAGAAACAAAAATCGTCCAACCTGGAACTTGGCATGTTTCTATTGGTACTGATTTTTAAAAAATAAAAAAGAGGCTGTCTTTACTTTTGAGACAGCCTCTTTTTTATTTCTCTTTCTGATCTAATTCTTTCAATTTCTTTTCCATTTCATGCAATCGTTTCATCAAATCAGGTAGCTTTCTAAAAGAAGCATAAGACCTTAAATAATCTTTATAAGGTAAAGCAGGTGAACCATACCAAGCAGAATTTTCTTCATTAATATTCTTATTAATTCCTGATTGTGCTTGTACTTTTACACCATTTGCTATTTTTATATGTCCTACAAAACCAGCTTGTCCTCCAATCATACAACCCTCTCCTATTTTAGAACTACCTGCAAAACCTGCTTGTGCGGCGATCACTGTATTTTTTCCTATTTCTACATTATGAGCAATCATCACTAAGTTATCTAATTTCACTCCTTCTCTCAAAATCGTAGATCCCATTGTTGCTCTGTCAACAGATGAATTCGCACCTATTTCTACATGCTTTTCTAATATTACATTTCCTGTTTGACTAATCTTTTTATACGTCCCATCTTCTTGTGGTGCAAAACCAAATCCATCACTTCCTATCACAACATTAGCATGTAAAATACAATGATCTCCTATTACACAATCATGATGGATTTTTACGCCAGGATATAAAATACAATTTTTACCAATCTTTGCATTTTTGCCAATAAAAACTTGAGGGAATACAACTGTATTTTCTCCAATTTCTACCTGGTCTTCAATAACAGAAAAATGCCCCATACTTACACCTTCACCTATTTTAGCAGATTCATGAATGTAAGCGCTCGTTGAAACACCTTCCATGTGTTCTACCTTTCCTCCAAATTCATTTAATAAATAAGTAATGGAAGCATATACATCATCCACACGGATCATGGTTGCCTTGATTGGTTGTTTAGGTGTAAATTCTTTGCTTACTAAAATAACGGAAGCATTCGTAGTATAAGCGAATGATTCATATTTAGGATTTGCCAAAAAAGTAATTTCACCTGGACCAGCTTCCTCAATTTTACCTGGGCGCTGAACCATCGTTTCTGGATTACCAATTATTTCTCCTTTTAAAATTTGTGATAATTGGGCAGCAGTTACTTGCATAAATAAAATTCGATTTTAAAATAATTGGCTGGGTACTATTCATCTAACGAATCTAATGACCGTTTTGCATTATAAATTTACAAATTACCCCTATAAATCGTCAGATATTATACAATCCAAAAATAAAACATGCCATAATGGCGCACTTTATTTTGTTAAACTGACTTTTTGGCGCTATTTTTTTTGTCTTTCCTGCCTTTATTACTTAAAAATTGGAATGGTACAGGTATTGATGAATAAGAGTTGTAATACATTTTCAAAAAACTTAAAAAATATAATATTATGTATATCAATTTGAATCGTCCAATTAACGGAAAAAGTAACTTCAACCAAATCATTAATGAATTAGCACAAGATTTTATTTCTGAGCTAAAACCAACAGCTATTCGTCCTCAAACGAATATTATTGAAAGCAATGAGGATTATAAAATCCAACTGGCTTTACCTGGTATCACTAAAAAAGATTTGGAAATCAAAATCGAAAAAGAAGGTATCTTAATTAAAGCGGTCAAAGAAAAAGATGAGTCAACAAAATTTGTTCGTCGAGAATTTGATTTTTCTGCTTTCAAAAGAAACTTCAGAATTCCAAAAACAGTAGATGCACATTCAATTTCTGCAAAAATGGAAAAAGGAATACTTACGTTGACCCTTCCTAAAAAAGAAGAAGCAAAAGAACAGCCTCCTAGAGATATTGAAATCAAATAATTAAAAAGAAATATTCAAATCAATTCCTAGCGAGTGATTTCGCTCGCTAGATTTTACAATCATAAAATTATAATAATGAGATATAATAATTGCAATAGCAAAAAGAACAACGCCAATTTTGATAAATTTTTTACGGATGTTTTAGGTGGAATTGAAGGCGTATTTGGTAGAGATATGAATCCTATAAATAATACACTTCCCTCTACAAACATCATTGAAGATGATGGTCATTTCAAATTAGAAATTGCAGCTCCAGGATGGAGTAAAAGTGATTTTTCTATTCACTTAGAAAAAAATACGCTGACCATCAGTACGAAAGAAGATGCTAAAGGAATGTCTGATTTAGAAGGAAAATATAGACGAAGAGAATTTAAGCATAGTGCCTTAAAAAGAAGCTTTACTCTTCCTGAAAATGTAGACAAAGAAAATATTTCTGCTCGATATTTAAATGGAGTACTTACGGTTAGCATTCCAAAATTAGAGAAAGAAGAAATCTACAAAGAAGTTAAGATTTCATAAGAATTAAGGATTAGATTTGTTTTTCATGTTGTGGTAGGACAGCTCAGTTTAGCGAGCTGTCCTTTTTATTTTATTTTTTAATAAAGGCAACTAATTCTCCTTTATCGCAAGACTCAAAATCTAAGGCTTCATAAAATTTTCGGGTTTCTTCTGTATCTTCTGTCATTAAGATTTTCTGCCGAACTTCGGGATATTTTTCAAGGAACAAATGCATTAATTTTGATCCAATTCCCCTTCTTTTATACGCAGCTAAAACTAATATATCTTGAATATAAACTATCGTATGTCCATCACCAATGATTCGAATTAAGCCAAGGAGTTTATTCTTTTCTCTAGCCGTAATGATACATAAAGAAGATTCTATTCCTGCTTCTAATTCATCAATTTTACGGGTATAGGCCAACCAACCTGCATCATTATATAATTCCAATAAATCAGAACGATCAATTCTTTTTTCTTCTTGATATAATATTGACATAGAAATTTATTGTCCTAATTTTGCTTGGTATAAAGCTGCGTTTTCTGTATCTCCCAAATTATTATAGGTTGCAATGATCGCCCCTATAATTCTAGCAATATTATCAGGGTCTTTATTTAATTGTTCTGCTTTCAATAAATTACTTAAAGCAGCTTCATTGTTTCCAGACATTCCATGCGCCGTTCCTAAGAAGAAATAATACTTCGGATTATCATTCTGTTTTTGAACCAATTCCGTAAACAATCGAATCGCTTCAGGATAATTTTTTTGATTACTCGCTTCAATTGCTTTATTCTCTAAATCATCCAATCCAGATTGCTTCTGCATTTCTATGGCTTTCGATAAATTATCTTGTGCATCCACAAAAGAAGGATCCATATTTAAAGCCGTTTGATAATTCGAAATAGCTTCTTTATAATTTCCTAAATAAAAATTAGAGTTACCTCGTAATAAATATGCTCCTTTATAAGTCGGATGAATCTTTAAAGCATGCGTTAAATGCATGACAGATTCTTTGAGCATTTCTTTTTCTTTAGGTGTCCCCTTAATTCCTTCATCTTGAGAACGAACGGATAACTCGCCACCAATCGCATTTCTAACTTTCGCACTGTCTGGATATTTATTCCAGTCTGTTGCAAAAAGCGAATAATTACTTTTCCAAACTAAAGAACGGGTAACTGTTTTAATCGCAAATCCTGTAAAGAAAATAGCTAAAACAATCAAAGCAGGCTTAAATTGTTTGTAAGCTGTAATTTCCTTGCCATTATTCATTTTTTTAGCAAGTCGATATAATAATATGGCTACAATAAAACAAAAACCAATGGAAGGAATGAATAAAAATCGCTCCGCCATATTAGCACCAATATTTACAGGAATATTCGATACTAAGAATAATGAAGTCAAGAAAAATGCAATTCCGTAAGCGATATGATTTCTTTTCAAGACTCCCCAAATCCCATAACCGATTAAACCAACATAAGATAAAACAGATAGTATTACAGCTGGATCAGCAAAGGTTTTTACTGCAATGGCTCTTGGATAATAATCATGCGTTAGTGGATGTGGAATCACCAATAATTGTAAGTATTTTCCTAATGTATAAAAGATGGTAGCAAACTTTTGACCTGAATTTAAACCTAAAAAAGGATTGTTCATTAATTCTCCTGATGGTTCACCACCAATTAAAGGTATGCCTAGCCTAATTCTTAACACCATATATAATCCGAAACAAATGATATAAGGAGCCATTTGCGTTAGGCTTTCTAAAATTGTTTTCCCTCTAAAAATATAAATTGAAATAGCTACAATTGGAACAAAAACAATGGCCATTTCCTTTGCTAATAGCGCTAAGAAAAAGATTACAAATACGAAAATCCAATTTTTTATTCTTTCTCCTTCATCAACTGCTTTTAAAGAAAACCAAATGGCAGATAAGCTCAAAAATAAGGTCATGATTTCATCTCTTCCTTTCACATTAGACACCACTTCTGTATGGATCGGATGCAATGCGAAAAGCATGGCCGTTGCGAAAGCAACGAAATAAACATAGCTCTCAGGTTTTGATGTATTGAGTAATTTTAAAAGAATAATAAACAATAAAACAACCGTCAATCCATACCATAACACATTCATTAAATGAAACATAAATGGATTTTCTCCAAACAGTTGAATACCTACGGCAAACATGATAGGTGTCAGCGGTCTATATCGACCTCCTTCTACTAAATTATCTTTTCCTTCAACTTTAAAAAAACCACGAAAGGTATCGTATTGAAGCAATTCTTTGATTCCACTAAATCCTTTTTTAGTAAAATCATTATCTGTAATAACGATGGCATCGTCTTGTGTAAATTGATGCGTTAATGTTCCTGCATAAATCAAACAACTGACCAAAAACAGTTTTAAACAGATGAGTTTTTTATTCGTAAAATAAGAAGGAAAAGCAGGAGAATTAGATGTAACTTTCTTTGCACTACTCTCTTTTATTTCTTGCGCTTTTTTCCTATTCTTTTTTTGCTTTGCCATATTGTTTTGATAATTCTCCTATAAATTTAAAAAGAACCTTCTAATTTATGCAAAATTAAACATTAAAATATTTTCAAATATGTTTTATATCTCTATAATCTATCGAAAGGACTTGGCTCTCCGAATTCTTCCCAAGTAGTCGCTGCTCTTATTTCTGTTAAAGGTATGTTTGCATCGCCGAAACCTAAATTATGTTGCGTTGCAATTTTTGCCCCTGTGGGTAAAGTCACCCAACCTTCCCAAGTCGTTTCTAATCCACCTAAAGGAAAAATATCGACCCACATTTGCCAAGCTTTTGGTAAACCATTTTCATCCAAAATCCATAGATAAGAATCTCCAGGAGTAATTCCACCTCCATTATGAGTCATGAGCAATGCTTCTGTGCCATCTTTCAAGCTTACTGATTTACGGGTTACTCCTTCATCATATAACTTTGCTATTGGGTTTAACCAATAAGAATCATTTAAGAAATAGCCCCATGCTGTTCTAATTAATTCATCAGAATGAACAGGGTCTTTTATCTCCACACCATCTTCAAAAATTCTTCCTTTTGCTGTTTGAACATTGTATTGAGCCTTATATTTTCCAAATTCTGTTTGTGCAAAATTTCTCTTTTTGTCCCATAGGTGTAGATGTTCACCTCTAAAATTAAATTGAATAATATGCGTATTGTCCCAAGCAGATTTTTGAGTTGCCAATAACATTTTTTGAGCCAATGCTTCTGCTTTTTCTCCTTCTTTTCCTTCGGGTAAACTTTTATTAAAATAAAGAAAAGCTAGCACTAAGAATAATACTAGTACTAAAAATAAAATGCCGAATATTTTAAAAACCTTTTTCATAGAACCTTCGTTTTATTATTACACAAAAATACTTAAATAAAACCAGCCATTTATCAGACAGATATATAGAATGGTATTAAAAAAAATAGAGTAACTTTGCACTCTGAAACGGTTCAAACTATAAATGGCAACATATAATATCAAATTACCTCAATTCGAAGGTCCTTTTGACCTGCTTCTTTTCTTCATAGAAAGGGATGAATTGGATA
>JAHDFV010000235.1 GCA_020627985.1 Saprospiraceae bacterium | reverse complement strand
CCGTTACCACTACTAATAACCCCTAATGAATTCCCTTGAGTATCATACAACATCCATGTATAATCTAATGGTACACCTGTGTTTATTGAGATATTTGGTGTTATATCAAAACCATTACAAGATCCATCCTGAGCAGTTTGTGACTCTACATCTAGACTTCCTTCTATATTACAATTTGGACAAATAATTGTCACAGTATTACAAAAACTATCAATACATTCTTCACCATAGGCACTCTCGCCAATAACTTTTAAACAAACTAAATAATCTCCACTAGAAGGAAACACAAAGTCTAATTCTTGTGGTGCTGTATCATCAGCTTGTGTGTGAATAATATCTCCGTTACTATCTGTCACTGTCCACTCATAACCAAAATAAGTTCCTATAGTTATTGATGTATTTGGTACTATTGTGGGACTATTACAAGGATCTGTTCTATTACGAAAAACATCAAAATTGGCGTTAACCGTACATTGCATACATGTTGTAGCGAAAGAAACCTCTTGTGAAGTTGAGCAAGGTATGCCCGAATCATTAATAGTATTAACAGTTAAAATAGCCGTATAATTTCCTACTGCAGGGACTGTCACTTCTTGTGAAGTTGGTATTACCGTATCACTAAAACTGGCAACCTGATTCCCGCTTTCATCATTAACTATCCATTCATAATTAACAAAAGTCCCATTTGTTATATTTACATTATTGGCTAATAAATCAAAAGTTAAACAGTTTCCATCTAAAGCTGAATGTGGAAAATAACTAACCTCAAAACTTGTACTACAATTGTTACAACTAATAGTTACTGTTTCATAAATTGTTTCATCACAAGAAACGTTATTTTCTGTATCTACTCCTGTAATTGTCATAGAAACAATATAAGTTCCATCTTCAAACTCATGTGCTAAGGTTCCAGTTTCAGTATAGATTGGAATTGTTGGATTATTAATATCATATACATTCCAAACTGCTTCATTTATAACTGTGTTTGCATTTCCTGCCGTAGATGTATTTAGCCCAATAATCATATTACAAGGTATATCTTCACAATCATTTTCAGATCCGTTAATAATTGTCATACTAGGATTAATCGCACAGTTACCAACAGTACAACAAACATTTGTTATTAGACTATCTTCTAAGGTAAAATTACTCGTACATTCTTCAGCGCCACATGTTAATGTAGTATCTATAGAAATACTATAATCGAATGGCGTGTCTTCACAATAAGTTTCATTTGCCGTAAAATTGAACGTGAAATTTGCTGTTCCTGTAATAGGTAAATCAAACGTTAATGGATCTGTGCTTGATAATTCAGATGGTAATGAAATAGTTAATACTGCATCTTCTGAAATATTTGTATCTGAATGGTATGTAATATTTGCTGTATAGTTACCACATGTACCATTTTGATTAACTGTTATAGCTAATTCTGGAGAGTATTCTTCCAGCATTTCTAATCCAGCTATATTAGGCGTTGTTACAAATGGAGGCACATCTGCAGGTTCATTGCAATTTGTTATACCATTTGTTTGAAAATGAATTTTATCTACTCCATTATAATCACAACTAGGTGTTAGTGTAATCAAAATTTGATAATAATTATTATGAACTGTTGTATTTCCTCTAAATCCTGGTAAGACTCCATTAGTTCCTTCTAGTGCCCATGGTGATCCGTTAGTAATTGTTACTGGAGATGAAAATCCAGTATTAGAAAAATCTGCTACTGTATTTACAATTTCTGTTACTGGATAGCGATATTGTGCACTCATAGATAAACCAGCTGGAACATCTATTTGAAATATTGGATTGGTAATATTGGCCAATTCATTATTTGATATTTGTACTAAGTATTGAAATTCTTCACAACTCTCCAAAGAGACATTTGTATCAAACAATGGAATTACATCCATTAGTAAATTAGATTTAACTATTTCTAATTCTACTTTCTTATTGGTATCTAATGTACAAAGTGTGCTAGTATCTTCTAGGATATCATCTTCAATTGCTAGACAAGAAATACCTGTTTCTATTTGGATTTCTGCTAATTCACCAGATTCCTCGCAGTTTAACGAAACATCTATATGCCCTTGCTTTATCTCTCCACCATTTATTGAATTTAATCTTAAAAATAAGGTCGTTGTATTAGTTCCTGGGTCAACTATAGGTTCTCCTACAACATCATATCCATAAGGTGCTGGTGCATTTTCAACATGAATTAAGTTGTTTGGATAGGTAAACTTAATCCAAGGGTAAAAAGCTTTACTATTGTTGTTATTGTTTATATTAATCTTATATCTTGTAGTAGCCTCTATGGATTGAAAGATTGGATTAACAATATCGAGATTTAGATCTCCTTGCCCAAAACCACTACCATTTGAAATAATAACTGGATTGGCTGGCGGATTTATTGGGACAATATCCCTACAAGCTCCGTCTATATAAGCCTGCTCTATATATGAAAGATTAGCACTTATTTCTTGACTAGAATCAATGGAACAGTCGCTTAATCCTAACCTTATGTTTAGGTTATGATATGTAGGGTTAGAAATCTTATCAAATGGTCTGAAATTATTTTCCCCTACATAATCGTTATCAATTATTCTAAATACTCCTCCTCCTAGATCTTGAGTAGAAAGGTAAAGATATGGTGATTGCACATGTCCTCCATATTTTACAGAAATAATATTTATCCCATCTGGAACAGAAACATCTATTGGTCCTGCTAATTGGACTACATTTCTAATTTCATTTGGAAAATCATCTCCCATAGTACCTCCATAAATATTAACAGATGGCATGAATATGCCATTAGTCCCACAAGATGCCGAAGTTGCAGCAGATGAGCTAGCTGAGTAATCTAGTCCATAAACTTCAAAATCATCACCATGATTAAATGATGATGGAGTTGGTATACCTCCATTTGTTGCTCTAGGGGTTAATCTTAACTCGCCTCTAAATTGTGATAATGAAAATACCGCGGGAAAATCTGGAATGGTATTAGGATTATCTAACCTAGTATTGTTTATCGTTTGATCTACAGTATATGAAGTTGTAACTTTTAAAATGTCAGTAATGTTTACTGTAGCATTAGAAACTTGAATCTCAAATACCGACAAAGTAGGCGAGCTCAAATCTGGCCTTAATGTAATATTACTAGTTATACTTCCTTCAATTACACCGTTAATATTAACAGTTACTCCTGTTGGAGTCAAGAAAGGGAAATTTTCTGGATGATCATACCATGTATAAGCAAACAAAGTTTCATTTTCTAAATCACAAGCAGTACTTCCAATAATTTCTGTTCTAATACTATCACAAGCATAAGCCCCTTTAGTATTCAATCCAGTAAATGTACCGTTATCTACTCCTTCTATTGTAATTTGAGTTTCAGTGTCGTCATCTGTTGTTCCATACGTTGTTCGTGTTACAACAAAATCTGTAGTTACTAATGCTAAAGGACTTGGGCAATCTCCTATTTGTGGTAAACAATGTAGTATTAAATTCTTTGTTTCACAACCTAAATTCATTTTCAAATCGGGACATTCAGGAAAATTTCCAAATGCTGTAGCAACTAATGATTGATCTAAATTCGAACAATTACTTGCAATATCACAATCTAATTGTATTTCGAAATTAAAACACCCTCCATAATTTCCTTGATCTTGAACTTGTCTGGGCTGAAGCAATATAATATCTGCAATTGTTTTTTCTTCAATAACAGAGGTTTGAATATCAATAAATTCATTAGGAATAATTGTTCCATCTAAGTCTGTAAATGTTACAGAATCTTCATTAATCTGGATACCGCAAGGAATTTCAACTTGAGCAGATAACATTATACCATTATCATAAAATAAGTTATTTCCTCCCCTACCAATTCTATCTATACAAAATTGAACCTGAGTAGATTCTCCTTCATTAATATCTGCGTCTAAATTAAGTACCGGAGGAGAATTAGATAAATCTTGCCATCTTAAAGCATTATTTCCTGAAACAGTAATAAAATCATGAGGTTCATCAGTGTCAAATGGATCATCACATTCTGAATTATTGTAATAGAAACTTGAATTGAAATAACTTGAATTATAATTACTTTGGCAATTTTCAATATCAGACAATTCTGGAGGCAAAGTCATCTCGACATCACATGTTACTGTTATGGAATTACCTGGAGCCAAATCTACTAAACCGTTACCATCTAAATCTTGTAAATTTGTAAAAATACTTTGTTGTAATAACACTCCAGGTGCACTTGTAGATATATAGTCATTCTCTGCTACAGAAACACCATCAATTACTATATTGGTTATATTGGCTCCTAAGTTTTCAAACAAAAATAAACGTACATTATATATTGGACTAAGTGCATTAACATCATTCTCTAATGTTAAGGATACAGAGGCAGTATCTCCACAAATATTATGTTGGTTATCTGTTATTGTAAAATCTAAGCTTACATTAGGATCTAGCTGTTGAAATTCAAAATCTCCATTAACAATTCCTCGAGAGCAAGAACTTCCATTGATACAATTTATAATCGATTCGTAAACTACATGTTGTGAATCACCTAAAAAACAACTACTTGCTCTGTAATCGAAAATAATGTTTATATTCATTAATGCTGTAAAATCGTTAATTCCTATGCTTTCAGCATCAAATGTCACTTCTATTGGATTTGTTCCTGTAATGGTAACTCCTGAACTATTATAGGATGTTCCATCTATTATAATATCTGAAACACCCATAAATTGTAATTCTGAATCTGGAGTGATATTTATTGAAAATTCAGAAAAATTAAGGGAGTGATCTCGGACCGAAACATCTACTTGCTGTTGAAGTATTTGATAGGTATTATTAAATACTAAAGTTTGGTTTTGTTGGCCAGATATATCTGGTTGAATAAAGATATTGACATCTCTAAAGCTTAAATTATAAGAATCTGTAACAGAATCATCAAAAATACTCGCGTCATTAATAAATACTTCTGGCTGAATTACACCTCCAATAGCATAAGAGTATTTTATTTTATTATTCACGGCTTCATCATTATCATCAATATTACTGTAAGCTTCACATCGTGCTACCCCATTAAACTGAAGTATTAATTGTGAATTAACTTGTACTTGTTCGTTGGCTGTAAATATTGGATGATTGTTATCTGTAACTGAACTATCGTTAAAATTAGACGATACTGTTGAATTAACATATTCAACTCCTTCGGGTAACTTGAATTCTATTAAGGAATTTGCATCTAAAATGGAGCCAGAATTGTTGCTTATCGTAACTTCATAAGTAACCTCTTCTCCACAAATTTCTATAGCGATTGGATTTGAGTAGGTAATTTGAACATCCTGAGCCCAAATAAAGTTCGTTAATAATAGTAACAACATATAAATATGCTTTCTTATTTTTTTCATAACTGCTAATAATTTAATTATTGTTAAGACTCTAAGCTTTTAAAAGCAAGCTTTTGATTTATTATTCAACTTTAGATTACTCCTCAATAAATCTGTAAACTTTTCTCCTTTAGAGGAGAAAAAAATTAAGGATAAGAACGTTAAACGAAATAATAATCTGATTTTTTTCATGGTTTTATAGTTCATAATTATTGATATATCAAACAAATATACTTAATTAATTGATATATCAATAATTAAATTGTGTTAAGTGTTCATTAAGAAAATAAGAGAAGTATTTAGATTTGTTAGAACTATTAGAGTAAATCCTTTTTCAAAACAAAAAAGCCCAAAACAATAGTTTCAGACTTTTTCTGCCGGAGTAACAGGTTTAGAGCCTGCGTCCTCCTGGTCCTAAAGAATCAGGTATATGATGTGTCTTCTAAGTACTTATAATACTTAACAAAGACTATTTTAAATGACTTCCAAAAAAGGCTTGATATTTAAGCTTTTTATAAAATTAACTCTCATAACAATTCTAATTTTCAGTGTATTAATTAAAATTATTTGTTAAAACAATTGATATGTCATGCAAATATAACTATTTATTTGACATATCAATTATTAAATTAAATCGATTTCAATATTTTAATCATCTCCATTGCATTATTATTGGAGGAATCTAGTTTTAAGCTTTTCTCATAATTGATAATGGAATTATATTTATCTCCAGACTTCATATAAGCTTCTCCTAAACTATCAAATGCATTTGCTGAATTTGGAAA
>JAHDFV010000234.1 GCA_020627985.1 Saprospiraceae bacterium | reverse complement strand
CTAAACCAGCAGCAACAATATTTTTAGCAATATGACGAGTAGCATAAGCAGCAGATCGGTCAACTTTAGAAGAATCCTTTCCTGAGAAAGCACCACCACCATGAGCACCTTTACCACCATAAGTATCTACGATAATTTTACGACCCGTTAAACCAGAATCACCATGAGGACCACCAATTACAAATTTACCAGTAGGATTAATATGATAAATAATATCTTTTGTAAATAATTTTTTTAATCGTGCAGGAAGACCTTTCTTCACTCTAGGAATTAAAATTTTGACAATATCCTCACGGATTTTTTTCAACATTTGTTTATCTGTTCCAAAATCATCATGTTGAGTTGAAACTACAATTGTATTAATTTTGATCGGTTTATGATTGTCATCATATTCAATCGTTACTTGAGATTTAGAATCTGGACGAAGATATTTTATTTTTTTCCCTTCTCTTCTCAATGCAGCCAATTCTATTAATAAACGATGAGATAAATCAAGTGCCAAAGGCATATAATTATCTGTTTCGTTCGTAGCATAACCAAACATCATTCCTTGGTCACCTGCTCCTTGTTCTTCAGCTTTTTTACCAACATCAACTCCTTGGGCAATATCTGGAGACTGTTCATGTATTGCAGAAATAATACCACAAGAGTCAGCATCAAATTGGTATTCAGATTTAGTGTATCCAATTTTACGGATAACTCCTCTAGCTATTTCTTGTACATCAACATAAGCTTTAGAACGAACTTCACCAGCTAAAACAACTAAACCCGTAGTTACTAATGTTTCACAAGCTACTTTTGAGTTTCGATCTTTTGCTAAAAACGCATCAATAATTGCATCTGAAATTTGATCCGCTACTTTGTCTGGGTGTCCTTCAGAGACTGATTCTGAAGTAAATAAATATGGCATTTAATATATACTTTGATGAGTAATGTTTTATTTGGGGCAAAGATATAATTTACTGACTAAAACGCTAAATAAATGGATCAATAATAAGTTATCTAATATTACAAGACAGTAGATGTTGATTATTTATATAGCCTTCAAAGAGATCACCTTTATGAATTTCTCCTACACCAGCAGGTGTTCCCGTATAAATTAAATCTCCTAATTTTAAAGTGAAAATGGTAGAAATATAAGAAATAAGATGATTGAAATTAAAGATCATTTCTTTGGTATTTCCATCTTGTACAACAGTACCATTCTTTTTTAATTGAAAAGGAATATCTTTTCCTTTCCATTCACCATAAGGTATAAATTCCCCAATAGGAGCTGAAAAATCAAAACCTTTTGCAATTTCCCATGGATGACCTTTGGCTTTGCATTCTCTTTGAATATCTCTAGCAGTTAAGTCTAAGCCTAAAGAAATTTCAGAAATATAACGATCAGCAAATTGTGGTTCTACATGTCTACCATTTTTCCCAATTTTTAAGACTACCTCACATTCATAATGAATTTCATTCGAAAAACTAGGATAAAAAAAATGTCTTCCTTTTACTAATAAAGAAGTATTAGGCTTCATGAAAACCAATGGCTTTTTAGGAATAGGATTATTCAGCTCTTTAGCATGCTCTACATAATTCCGACCGATGCAAAATATTTTCATGAAATAGTTTTAAATTAAAATGAAAAAAACTGCTGCTTGAACTCTTTTCAAGCAGCAGTTTTTATAAGTAAGAAAGAATAATTTTATGCTAAATTATGAAAAACAGTTTGTACATCATCATCTTGCTCTAAACGATCTATCAATGCTAGTACATCATCAATTTGTTCATCTGTTAATTCTTTGGTATGGTTAGGAATTCGTTGTAACTCAGATTTGTGAACTTCTAGGTTCATTCCATCTAAACCTTTTTGTAAATTTCCAAAATCTGCATAAGCAGAATATAACAAATAGTATTCTACGTCATCTACAGTATCTTTTTTTATTTCTTCTAAACCAAAATCTATTAATTCTAATTCAATTTCATCTGGATCCTCAATTTTGTCTGAAGTGATATAGAAAACGCCTTTACGATTAAATAAGAAGTCATGCATTCCATTCTTTCCTAAAGTACCACCTTTCTTATTAAAAGATGCTCTTACGTTGGCAACAGTTCTAGTAGGATTATCAGTAGCTGTTTCTACAACAATAGCAACACCATGCGGTGCCATACCATCATATACTAATTCAGTAAAACCAGATGTATCTTTATCCGAAGCTTTTTTAATGGCTGCTTGGATCCTGTCTTTTGGCATTTGAACACCTTTAGCATTTTGAATAGCTCTTCGTAAAGCATGATTTGAATCAGGATCAGGACCACCTTGTTTTACAGCTATTGTTATCTGTCTTCCCGCTTTACTAAATTCTTTTGCCATTCTATCCCATCTGGCAAACTTGGTCGCTTTTCTATATTCAAATGCTCTTCCCATGTTATATTGTTTAAATGAATTTTATTGAATAAGGTCATTAGATAATTCTTATGAGTTTACAAAAATATTTAATTTCCTATCCAAGATATTATTACAAATATACGTACTTTATCCCTTTTATGAAATTAGGAATCAGAATTTTATATGTCAAAAGACACTCAAAGTATTATCTCACTTTTAGATCAATTAAGAACTTCTGCTCAAACAGGTAGAAATTATGCTAAAGATATCCATAATCAAGAACGATTTGATGATATACTTGATAAAATACATGCGCTTTATCATCATATTCCTAATTTTAATCAGATAAAATTAGCTCCTTTGGAAAAAATAGGGTATATCACCCCCAAAATTGGAGTCAACGCCATTATAGAAAATGATAAAGGAGAAATTTTATTAGAAAAAAGGAAGGATGACCAATCTTGGTGTATCATTGGTGGTTGGTGCGAAACGAATTTAAGCCCTGAAGAAAATATCATTAAAGAAATAAAAGAAGAAACTGGATTTAATGCGAAAGTGA
The DNA here is from genome assembly GCA_020627985.1 of Saprospiraceae bacterium. Taxonomy (GTDB): domain Bacteria; phylum Bacteroidota; class Bacteroidia; order Chitinophagales; family Saprospiraceae; genus JAHDCE01. The sequence continues at coordinate 3,259 of JAHDFV010000234.1, read as the reverse complement.
ATCGATTAATAAAAATTTTTCCAAGAACCGATCGTAAATATTATTCTTATAGTTCTTATCATATTCTCTATCATTGTACCATTATAGATGGTGATTTAACGGTTTCTCCTGAAAGTGAAGATGTTTCATTTTGGGATATTCAATATTTAGATAATTGGCATTTAGATCATAAAGAATGGGTTGAATATTATCTTAAATCGTTTTAGTATCTAATTAAATTACTCTTAAAGGTAAATCTGGTTTAGCATAACTTAATCGAGTTTCTTTTTTAGTAGAATGGTACATGTCTAATCCACTTATTACAACAGTATTCAATAATTCTAAGTTTATTTTTCCATCTGTTTCTAAACAAGTTTCGGGTAATGAAATCAATTCTATTTCTCCAACAATGAGCAAAGTATCATTTGTTGTAATGGGCAATACTTCTTTAACTTGCAAACCCATTTTTAAGTGTGCTTCTTTAACAAAAGGAGCGGTGAAATTATCAATATATTCTTCTGTTAAACCTGTTTCCACAAATTCTGATTTTTCTCGTTTATACCTTGCGGAAGTTTGATGCGCTGCCTCGATGATTCCACTATGTATATGATTTATGGTATATTTTCCAGTTTCTTTTATATTTTCTAATGTATGCCTCGGAACAGAATTGGGTCTAGTAATAAAGCCAATTAAAGGTGGATTTGATCCTAAATGAATAACAGAACTAAAAATAGCTAAGTTGCTCTGATTCAATTTGTTTTGTGATCCAATTAAGTTTGCAGATTTATAGCCGTTCAAACTGTTAACCAGTTGGGTTCTATATCTTTGTTCGTAATTAAATAATGTTTCCTTTGTAATAATCATATAGATAGATTGACTTTTTTTATAACTTGAAGTCTAAATACTCGAATAGCCTTGTATTGTAATGATTCATTTTTTGTTTTGTTCAATCTATGGCCTCGAATTTTAATCATGAAAAGAAACCAATGGTTGATTTACTAGACGAAAACTTAAGAAGCCTAAGAGTGCAGTTAGATGAGATTATCAAAGATTTACACGGTATGACTGTGAATATTGGTAATGAACCTTTGGCAGCTACAGTAAGTGATTTGAGAACACGAATCAAAGAGCCATTCATGTTTGTGGTAGTGGGTGAAGTAAAAGCAGGTAAAAGTAGTTTTGTAAATGCATTGTTGGGTTCTGATGTATGTAAGGTTGCTCCAGATCCTTGTACAGATACGATACAGCAGATTTTATATGGAGAAAAATTTGAGATCGTCAATATCAATCCGAATTTAAAAAAGATTTTTACTCCTGCAGAAATTTTAAAGGAAATTGCCATTGTAGATACACCAGGTACCAATACAATTTCAGCACATCACCAAGATATAACTGAAGGATTTATTCCTGCATCTGATTTGATTGTTTTCGTTTTTGAAGCTAAAAATCCTTACCGACAATCTGCTTGGGATTTCTTGGATTTTATTCGGGATGAATGGAGGAAAAAAGTCATTTTTGTTTTACAACAAAAGGACCTAATGGAACCTGATGATTTAGTTATTAATGAAAAAGGAGTATTTGATTATGCTCAAAAGAAAGGCATAAATAAAGCAAATGTATTTTCGGTTTCTGCAAAAATGGAATTAAACAATGATTCTGCAAATTCTGGTTATCCAATTTTAAGAAAATTTATTGGTGATAATATTACGGGAGGTAAAGCACCTGTTTTAAAATTAGATAATAATATCGCAACATCTATCAATATTTCTGATCGCATAAATGATGGTTTACGAAAAAGAGAAGAACAATTATTAGCGGATAAGAATTTTAGAAAAGATGTTGATGAAACATTGGATAAGCAAGAAGGTAAATCTAATTATCAAGTTGATGTTTTAACGGAAAATATTTTATCAACTTATGATAAAGTAACCCGTGAAATTGGAGAGGAATTAGATCAGGGATTATCATTCGTCAATTTATTTAAAAAAGCTTTTTCTTCTATTTTTAATAAAAAAAGTTCGCCTAAGGGATGGATAGATGAATTGAAATATAGATTAGAACATGAATTAAAAGATCAATTAACCGATAAATTAAATGCTGGAGTCAATGACTTAACAGATAGTGTAAGTCAAATGGTGAGCATGATTGATCTTAAAATTAAAAGCAATAAAACATTGTTAAAAGGATCAGATGAAATATTTTCTCATATCGCAAATAAAAGAAATTCTGTGATGGATGATTTGAGAGAAACGTTTAATCAATTTATGCGTAAATCTGAAAACTTTGAGGATAGTGAAGTATTACCTTCAGAAGAAAACTTTTCTCCGAATATAGCAACAGGTTCTGGACTAGCAGTTATTGGGATGGTGATTGCAGCAGTTGCTCAAGGTTCAGTTTTTGATATTACAGGTGGAATCTTGACAGGGATTGGTGTTTTATTTGCTGGGGTGACCGTAGGAGTTGGACGTAAAAAAGTCTTGGGTTCTTATTATGCAGAAATAGAAAAAGGGAGAAAGAAATTAGACGCTGAAGTAGACGATAAATTGAAATTATACGTTAAAAATGTAAAGGAAAAAGTTCAAGGGAATTTTAAAGAATTTGATGTCATGTTAGCACATGAAGAAGATCAAACCCGTAAAATTTCTGTAGAACATTATAAAATTGCGCAACGATTAAAAGAAATGAAATCGATTGTGGAAAAGGAAATCAGTTAAAATGATTTTAAATAGTACTTTTTGGATATTTCTTTTTTTCTCAAATTTACTAATGCCTCCACCAGAATCATTGGTGTCATGGGACACTTTGGAACATGATTTTGGTATCATTGATCATAAAGTTCCTGTCCAGAAAACATTTGTATTCACCAATGAATCAACAGATTCCATAAGATTAGATAATGTTAGAACTACCTGTGGTTGTACTTCGCCGATATGGAGTAATCAATACGTAATGCCTGGCGATACAAGCCATATTGTTATAGAATATGATGCACAAGATACGGGTGAATTTTATAAACAAATTAAAGTCTTTATTCGCAAACAACGCAAACCAGAAAAGCTCTTGATTTTTGGTGAAGTTTTGCCTTAATCTATTTTTTTACTTTTCTTTTTCTTCTTCTTTTCCTTCCTTTCAATTTGAGGGCTGTTCGGCAATAAATCATTCATAACAATAGTTCCCGTAATTGATCCAATAATTAATGCAAGACACGTTCCAAAAAAAGGAATGTAAGAAATAGGTAATACCACAATTCCTAAAGCCAAGGCAACGCCTAAATAATTCT
>JAHDFV010000233.1 GCA_020627985.1 Saprospiraceae bacterium | reverse complement strand
TATTGTGTTTCAATGACTTGCAAAGGAATTAACATTATGTTCTTAAATCACTTCATTATGAAATTATTTTATTTTTGTTTAGTTAATTGAAGTTTTTTTGATTTTGAATTGATTTAAAAATTGGGATAATGAGAAATCTAATTTTATTTATTTTATTCATACTGTTTATGGAGACTTCATGTGTTGTAAAACCAATAAATAAAACAGTTGAATTATTACAAGAAACAGGGGATTCAATTGTAGATGTTCGAGATCAAAAATCTTATAAAATAGTAGAAATAGGTAATCAAAAATGGTTTGCGGAAAATTTAAATTATAATTCACCAAAATCGCTTTGTTATAAAAGGAAGAAAAAAAATTGTGAAAAATATGGACGCTTATATCCATATGATGAATTGGATTTTGTTTGTCCAAAAGGGTGGAGAGTCCCTAATGTGAAAGATTGGGAAATATTAAAGTATCAATTTAATTCAGATTCTATATACGCATTATTAGATACTATTAATTGGGAAGTATCTCATTCTCATACGAATGAATCAGGCTTGTCATTGCATGGGGTAGGGTATCAATTAGAAAAGAAATTATTTTTAGGAGAAAATAGAGCAACAAGTTTATGGCTGGATCAAATGAATAAATATGACGAATATTATCACGTTCATATTTATGGTGGTAAAGGGACTTTTTTCGAACGGTCAAATTACTATAACAATGAAGTTTTTCATGCTCACCCGATAGATGATTTAGCTAATCGAAAATTGTCAATACGATGTATTTGTGAAAATAAAAATTAAATTAGGACTTGTATTTATATTTTAATTTTACTTGAGAATCTTTTTCAGATTTTCCATCAGGTTTTACGATATAATAGGTTTCTGTAACTTTCTTTTTTAATCCTAATTTATTGTATTTATATTGTATGATATGTAGAATCCCATTCTTAATTGTAAAATCTCCATCCTTTTTACTTCCTAAATCAATTATTTTTTTGATTAATTGATTTTTGCTATTGTATGTATAAATTGTTTTTTTAGAAATATCAGCAGGGAAAATTTGTTCTTCAATTAATGGTAATGCTTCAGCATTATATATAAATTTAAATCCCTCCTTTGGTGTTAATTTAGCTGTAGCATTATTACCAAAAATTTCTTTGTAATTATTTTTATAAACCATAATAGAATCAAGATGCCCTAATCCATTGTATTTATATTTTTTTAGAATAATAATATTGTTGGTTTTACTTTTTTCTGTTCTAAGTAGGTCTTTATCATTGTAAGAATAATGATTAGAAGAAAGGATAGAATATTTGCCTTCTTGGGTATGTGTAATTAAAGAATCTTTTTTATTTCGATTATTAAAATAATGATAATGATGAACAAAATTTCCCTTTTCTACAACGGGTTCTTTTTCTAAAATTAGACCATTGTGATATTCATAAGTGTATTTTTCTGTTTTATTAATAATGACTTCTTTGATGTTATTCTTTTTGTATATCAACAAATGGTCTTGTTGCGCAAAGGAAGAAGGAATAGTAAATAGAATTAATAAAGAGAAAAGAAAAAATGGTTTCATATCAATTTAAAACTAAAAAGGTCTTTAAAATAAAATTACAAAGTATAATTAATTTTTAATATATGTTGTTAATTTTGGAAGAGAGATAAATTAATTCCTTAAGTCTGTTAACCACCAGGGTGATATTCTCTTTTTTTAGTTTTTAAGATCATCTCTTTATCTAAATAAATTTTTCGAAGTTCTTGATTTAAATACATCTGTATTTGATCATCAAAATGTTCACTTTCAGGTTTAGAAGATGCACCAAAAGCATTAATGGCTTCCATTTCTATGTTTCCATTTTTATCCCATTTTACAAACTGGAAAAAAGCATCTCCCATTTGAGCTTTTAACTTTCCTTTTTTATCTTTTTCGAAATTCATGGCCGCCAAAACATCTGGCATTCCTCCGATAGGAAAATCTTTATCTCCTCTTTTTAATCGTTGCACTTCCCCTAGGGTAACATTGACTTTACCAAAATGTTTTAATACACTTTTTTGTGCTTTGGTAACATGTTTAACAATGAATCCTTCACTTAAAGTATTTACCCCAGGTACTAGACCTTCTTTAAATAATTCTTCTATCATATTCGAAAGGGCAATAGAAACGATGCCAACTTCTCGATCTGTTTTTGCTTGGCGATCCCAAGCAGAGAGTAAACGAATTGAAGGTGCAATTTTAGGATATTTTAAAGAATCAAGATGAAACATGATTTCAAGATTTTGCATGGCACCATTAAAAATAGGATCCATATACCCTACATCATATTTAATGGCTTTAAAATCTTCATAAGTCAATTTATCTTTTTGATCAAATAAATATCGAGTTCGAATTCCTCTGTTATTTTCAACGGTTTGGAACCCAAAAGTGATATCAAACTCTTCAGGATGTAAACTTTCATCTTTAGAAGTACAATTAAAGGGAGGATTATTCGTGTTATAAATATATCCTGCTTGGGGATTGGTAATTTGTGGATGCTCAGAAATTGGATGTATTTCTTTATCCCAAATTAATTCGGATTTATGACCTGGGAGAATTTTTTGCCAATTGTATGCTTTATCTCTATATGGAAATTTACCCAAACTGATATAAAATAGATTCCCTTCTTTATCTGCATAAACCGTATTCATGCCTGGAAGCAATTGCATATTAATAGCAGTTTTAAATTCTTCAAGATTAGTAGCCTTATTCATTTCGTACCATTGCATAGAAGAACGAATATCTTTATTGGCTTTAAATCGAATAGCATAAAAACCATCTTTATTTTTAATAACAATGCCATGTTTACTGATATAATATTTCTTTTTAATAGGAATTTTTAGGAAACCTAATTTTACTTTTAATTTAATTGGGTATTCTTCTAAAGTTTCCCATTTCCCATCTAATTCATATTGTAGTTTTTCTTTTGGATTCATTTTTAATTTATAGACATCAACGTGATCTGGATAATTAATGGTATGGCACCAACCTAGATGTTCATTGGCTCCAATAAACATGAACATTCCTCCTGGAAAAGTACCTCCATGAATATTGATGCCACTTTCTTCACTATTAATATGTGCTTCATACCAGGAGTAGGGACCTGAAAGTGGCTGGTGAGAGTTAATGGCTAAGTATGTGCTTTGATCTACCGTCTTATTTTTATTGGCAGCAAAGGAGTTAGAACCTGCTGTTTGAGGAACTTCAAAGAGATCTAAGTTATGCTGAATGGCTCTAACAATTTCTATGTGTACATTAGAAATGATGGAAGTCCCTAAGATATGTGCAGCAATGATATCTACTTTGTTGATGGGGAAAACATTTTTAAGCAAAATCTCATCGGGATTTAATCTTGCATATTCATTAACGGACTGGACATAAGCATCAAATAAATTATCATAATGCGCTGGAAAAGTTTTTTCATTATATAGTTCCCTTGCTTTCGTACTTGCTTGTACCAAATGTGCTAAAATATCCATGATTGCACCATCTTTTCCTTTTACTTCAGAAAGTCGACCTATCGTAGCTAGATAATTTTCCTGTACAGAATTAAAATCATCTTCACAAGCAGCCCAAGCTAAGCCGTAGACCATGTCTGCATCCGTTTTGCCATAAATATGAGGGACACCATAGCTGTCTCTTATTATGGTAACATCTTGGGGTTGAACTTGAGCTAAAGAAGAAGGTAGGATAGAAAAAAATAGTAATAAAGTAAATAAAGCAGAAAAAACTTTCATTGGACGATAGATTAAGGCGTTTCGCCTGATAATTTTAAATAAAAGGATGAATAAAATGATATTTGTAGAACCAAAAATACACATAGTAGGTAACAATTCTAAAATGTGATGAACTATGTCATAAAAAAGGGTCTAAATGTCTTAAAGTGATGGAAATTTTGTTAATAAATCATAAAGTTGTTAAATATTTCCTAACAGATGCATCACATTTTGTGTCAAACTGATCTATATACGTTAGAAGGACATAAGTAATTAATCCCATTAATTTAAAACTTAGAAGCAATGACTAGAGGTGAATTTTTTAACAAGTTGAATGACAACGCTCAAACCATCCAAGCAGTAGCTGCTGGATTAGCGAGAAATCATGATGAAGCACATAAGCTTTATCTAGAAACGATATACCAGGCTTTGAAAAATTTAAGTGGCATACAAAAACACCAAGGTTTTAGATCTTGGTTGGTTTTAACAATGCGAAATGTGTTTTGGAATGATTTCCGCTATGCAGCTTGATTGTCAGGCCTTTCGGCATAATAATTGAATGTCATAAGATATATAAAATTACGTTTCATACCGTAATTGGAGCAATTCATGATGAGGAATTGCTCCTTTTTTATTGAAGGAGGACATATTATTAATATATTAGAGAAACATTACATGTATAGCGCCCTTTCTTATGGAGTAAATTAATAAATTTGCACCTTGTTCATAGAATTGGCATATTGCAGCGAATTATAATACTACTTAGTTTAATTGACGAAACATTCATGACAAAATATAAATCAGACGTAGAAGCCATAGATGCCTTGGCGAAATCTTATAAAGATTTAAGTGCAGAAATTGGTAAAGTGATCATTGGTCAAGAAGAAACGGTTAAATCCGTTATCATTTCTCTATTTGCAGGTGGACATAGTTTACTTGTAGGCGTACCAGGTTTGGCTAAAACTTTATTGGTAAGTACCATTGCTGAAGTATTGGATCTTGACTTTAAACGAATTCAGTTTACTCCAGATTTAATGCCGACCGATATTTTAGGTTCTGAAATTTTAGGAGAAGATCGTAAGTTCCAATTTACAAAAGGTCCATTATTTTCAAATATCGTTTTGGCGGATGAGATCAATCGTACTCCTCCTAAAACTCAAGCAGCTTTATTAGAGGCAATGCAGGAACGATCTGTAACGGTAAGTGGTGTGAAACATATCTTACCGAAACCATTCTTCGTATTAGCGACACAAAACCCTATTGAACAGGAAGGTACATATCCTTTACCAGAGGCGCAACTGGATCGTTTTATGTTTAACATAAAGTTGGATTATCCTTCTTATGAAGAAGAATTACAAGTGGTAAGAGGAACGACTACTCAGCAGAAAATTGAATTAAATAATATTTTGACTGGAGATGAAATTCTTTATTATCAAGAATTAATTCGTAAAGTTCCCATTTCTGATAATGTACTTGAATATGCTGTTGGTTTAGCAACTAAAACTCGTCCAGGAACGAAAAGAGCTACGGATACAGTTAATAATTATATTTCTTGGGGTGCTGGACCTAGAGCTTCTCAATATTTGGTATTAGGAGCAAAATGCCATGCAGCAATTAGTGGTAAATATTCTCCAGATATTGAAGATGTTCAAGCTGTTGCTAATTATGTTTTACGCCATAGAATTGTCAGAAACTATAAAGCAGAAGCAGAAGGGATGACAGAAGAAAAAGTAATTGAAACGTTATTTTAAATAAGAAGTGAAAATATAAGACTAAAAAAGCCCAAGTAAACAATTTACTTGGGCTTTTTTATGTTGAAATATTTCTAAAGAACGATATGGTCTTCTATAACGATATCTTTAGACGTCGGTCGAAGTATTAAAGCATCTTCAGCAATAATAAATCCACCTTTTACTTTACTTGTATCCTTTTTAGAAAGGATTTTTAAACTTTTCTTCTTTTTCATGGTATTTTGTTTACATCATTAAATCATCTTCAATGACTATGTATTCATTTTTAGTTTTTGTACCACCTTTAAGATTTTTTAATACTTTATATGATATTACTTTGATCTTTTTCTTCTTCTTTTTCATAATATTCTGTTTACATCATTAAGTCATCTTCGATGACTATATATTCATTTTTAGTTGATTTAAAAACTACATCATCTTCGATAATATTTTTTCCGCCTTTTAGTTTATATGTATCTTTGATAGACAGCGTTTTAAATTTTTTCTTCTTTTTCATAATTTACATTTTATAATACTAAATCATCTTCAGCAACAAAATCTTTATTGTTTTCACTACGAATAAAGATATCTTCCGTAATAACAAAACCACCTTTTATAATAGTTTTTTCTTTTTTGGATAGCATCTTAAATTTCTTTTTTTTCCTTTTCATAGTACATAATAGTTTGTTTTAGAAGTTAATTATAATGAAATAATTGAGTCTTTGG
>JAHDFV010000008.1 GCA_020627985.1 Saprospiraceae bacterium | reverse complement strand
TCAATTAATACTAAAATTTAAATGGAATCTAATTATAAAACGATATTTATCAATGTATCTCCTGTTGGAAAAGGAATGAAGTTTAAAAAATCGGTGAATGGAGATCAACTCGCAAGAGACATTCAAGCTTCTATTGAAGAAATGGAACAAAAAGGCTTTTTGTTATTTAAAAGTACTCCTATTTCTTCTTACAATGTAAGTGGATATTCAGCAACGGAAGGAGTGATGTTAATTTATAAGAAATGAATTTATAAAAGGAAAATAAATTATCTTAGATTTAATGTAATTCACAATAACCCCTTAAGTGATAAAACAAAAATCTCAAATACAAATTTCATCAGGTTCCAATTGGCAAAGTCAGTTAGGACTTTTGTATATAATTGGTATTTTCTGCTTTTCTCTTTTATGTTTTCATCGAAATTTACTTGATTATACCCTTTTGCCTCGTTTTGCTTGTGCCTCTTTTGTTTTTCTTTTTACATCCATTTTTCTTTTAATTAAAAGTATAAGGAAAGATCAAAAAATCTTATGGCCTCAATTTGATTGGCCAATAGGACTCATACTTTCATATTTTATATGGAGTACGCTTTCATTGGCTTGGGCAACAAATTTCTCAGAAGCCATTTTTGAAAGTCAAAAAGGAATTATTGGTTTCGCAGCCTTTTATTTGTGTCGGTGGTTTCAGTTGAATGACAAAAAGTTTGTTTCTCGTTTATTAAAAACGATAGTAGCAATTAGTGTAGTTGCCTTACTTTATGCGAGTTGGCAAATATTTTATTTAGATACCCATATAGAAAATGCGTATTATGAAGTAAGGGGGATCAGTGGGCATAAAAATTTATTCTCTACCGTTTTATTTTTACTGATGGGTTTTTTAAGCCTTTCTTATTATAAATTGGATAAAAAATGGAGAAAATTATTAATACCTCTTATAATTTTAATAATACTGTTAATTCTCTTTCTTAGAACAAGATCCGTTTATTTTGGGGTATTAGTTACGGCTGCTTTTTTTCTTTTTTATCTTTTAAAAAAGAAATTAAATCTTCAAGTATCTACATGGCTTAATAGAGGAATAGTAGGGATAGTTATCCTAACCTTTTTTGCTTTGCTATATCTCTGGTTTACGAATCAATTGATTTATGTTTTGGAGCTTTCTAAAATAGATAAGATTTGGCAATCTGAAACAGGTTTTGAACGAATCATGCTTTGGGAAAAGACAGCTTGTGTTATTCGAGAATCGCCTTTTTGGGGTGTAGGAGCAGGAAATTGGCAAATAATGTATCCAAATTGCAGCGTTCAGGGTCTTTATGCTGTAGAACTAGATAATACGACTTTTCAAAGACCTCATAATGATTGGTTATGGGTTTGGGCGGAAACGGGTTTGATTGGTTTGGTTTTTTATTTCGGATTTTTTCTAAAAATAATACAAGGTATTTTGCCTAAATGGAAAAAAGATATTGAAAGACCCAACCTTTTGGTAAATCATTTACGTCTTTCGTTTATATTAGGCTTTATGGTCATATCCTGTTTTTCATTTCCTAAAGAGCGAATTGAAATTTTGATCTTGATTTTTACTTTTATGGGCTTCCTTTATTCGGAGCAATCAAAGAAGAAGGAGAACAAAAAGTTCTTGACAAAACTTCTCTTATTGTTGATCATATTGAGTACTTCATTCAATTTATTTGTAAGTTCAAAACGAATGATTGGAGAAGCAAATATGAAAAAAGTCATAATCTTAAAACAACAAAAAAAATGGAAAGAGTTAATTGTTGCTTCAGATATGGCATATTCAAAATGGTATACCATTGATCCAACTACTATTCCAATTCATTGGTATAGAGGTACTGCTAATTTTATTTTGGGTAAACAAGATGATGCTTTAGAAGATTTTTTAATCGCAGAAAAATATGCCCCTTTTAATCAGCATATTCAAAATGATTTGGGTACTTGTTATGAAACAAAAGGGGAGAAAGAAAAAGCAAAAGCTTTTTATAAAGAGTCGATTCGGATTAGTCCCTTGTTTGATGATCCAAGAGTAAATATTGGTATTTCCTATTATAATGATGGTCAATACCAAGAAGCCTTAGATTGGATAAATGGTATTCAAAATCACGAATTAAAAATGAAATATAGAAAAATTATAAACCAAAAAATTAATAAAAAATGAAACTAAATTTTATTCTTACTTTATTTTTAAGCTTGTTTTTACTTAGTATCATTCAAGCGCAAACAATTTCACTAAATCCAGATTCTGGAAATGTAGGTGAATTGTTGGAAGTGTCAATTTCAGGAGTAGGCACTCAATTTCAATCAGGAACTTCTTGTAGTGATGGATTCAATACAAGTAACATTGCTTTCGTGCAAGGAAGTGAAACCATCTTTTTACAAGATGTTGATGTAATCAATGATGAGTTATTAATTGTTGATTTATTTATCCCTCCGACTAAACCATTAGGTAATTATGATTTAGTTATTTGGTCTGTTGGTTGTGAAGTTTCCTGTGAAGAATGTTTTGAAGTGCTAAATCCAGTTGCAAGTATTACTGATATTACCAGCAACTCTGCAGATCAAGGAGAAGAATTGAAAGTGACGATTTCTGGAGAAAATACCATTTGGGGACAGGCGAGTCCTTGCAGTATAAATGCAGACAATGTAATATTCTCTCAAGGTTCATCTACCATAATTACTCCAACCAATGTTGTACTATTGGATACTGATACTTTATGTGTTTTTATGGATATTCCTAATAATATTGATGTAGGATATTATGATGTAACGATAGGAACAGATCAAGGTTGTGAGACCACATGCAATGGCTGTTTTCAAGTGCTTGATCCTTCAAACATTACTGGATTAGATATAACTTCTGCGAATCAAGGAGAAGAATTGAAAGTAACGATTTCTGGAGAAGATACGTATTGGACACAAGCAAGCCCATGTAGTATAGATGCAGGAACTGTATTCTTCTCTCAAGGAACATCAACAATTATTTCACCTACAAATGTTGTCGTATTAGATGAAGATACTTTATGTGTTTTCTTAAACATACCTGAAGATATTGATTTAGGTGATTATGATGTCATTGTTGGAACAGGCGATGGTTGCGAAACGACTTGCGATGGTTGTTTTGAAGTGTTAGCAACAGACTTAGAATTATCAACGACTGAAGGAGGACAAGGAGAAGATCCTCAAATTTCGTTTTTGTCTACATCAGGATCATTTGCAGGTTGTGAGTATACATTAGATAATGTCTTTATTCAATTAGGAAACGAAATTATATACGCTTCTGAGATTGAAATTATTAATGATGAATTAATTGTTTCATTTGAAATACCAGAAGATGCAACTCTTGGTAATTATGATGTGATTGTAGGTGATGGTTTGGAAGAGGAATGTAACTTTAATTGCATAGGATGTTATCGAGTAACTGCTCCGCCAGAATTGGTTTTACCCAATGAAACAGATGGAGCACAAGGCGCACCATTAAACTTATCTTTTGGTTTGACAGATGGTACTTATGATGAATGCGTTCTTACAACAACAAATGTTTATTTAATTTTAGGAGAGAATATTATTTATCCAACAAATGTGGAGGTTATAAATAATGAATTGTACACCAGTTTTGATATTCCTGCAGATGCAGCAATTGGAGATTACGATTTAATTGTAGGGGATGGTCTTGAAGAATATGGTTGTTCTTTCGAATGTATAGGATGTTTTACAGTAAGTGAATCAGTAGGAATTGATCCTGTTTTTAATGCATCTTTATCCGTTTATCCCAATCCATTTGATAATAAGATTCATATTGATGCAGAAATGATTTTAAATGATGTTCATTTACAATTGTTTGATTCGATGGGTAAATTAGTTTTCGAAAACCATAGATCACAATTACAAAATGAAACGATAGAATTAATAGATCTTCCTGTAGGAGTATATTTCTTTAAAATCTTATCTTCAGAAGGAGAAGCGTATAAAAGAATTGTTCGTCATTAATTAGAATAAAACATTAATGATTTAAAAAAGAGCCATCGTAAATATTTACGATGGCTCTTTTTTTTGTAAAATCACATTGATGAAATATTAATTATCGAGTCGTAATATCTATCAAAGTAGGTTCTAAAAAATATCCTTTTGCAGATTGAAAAATATCTGTGATTAATATTTGCTGTTGTAAATTTGGTTTTAATTTTATTTCATAAAAAATAGTTGTTCCATCTTTTGACCAACCATTAAAACCAGTGACTTCTAATAAATTACTTTCACCTAGAGGACCTAGCCTTAAATTTTTTAATTTGTCATTCATTTTTTCTGAAAAAACAATTGACATTGTTTTAATATTAGGATCTACATTTTTAGCATTATTTTCAAATTCTTTAATAGATACAATTGTTGGACTATTTTTTTGATTTATTTTCTTTTGTTCGGCTATAGTTGTGTCAAAATATTTAGATTGATCAACGAATTTCCATAATTCTTTTTCATTAGTATAATCTAATTCAATCATATCTTTAATTGCTTTATCTTTATCTTCAGCATTATTATAATATTTGTCACAAATGGCATAACCCATATAATAACCCAAATCACCCATTCCAAATTCATTATTGGAATTCGCCCAAAACCATTTTCCTTGATACCAAGAAAACATTTCTTTAATGAACACATTTTTTAATCGATCATTATTCTTTTTACCAAAAGCAATTTGAGGATTTGGCGAATCTATATTTAAAGCTTTTTCCGTAATAAATTCCGCAACACCTTCAATTAAAGTTTGAGATAAAACAGAATTCCCTATTGTGGTGTCTTGTTGTGTATGAATAAATTCGTGTACATTCAAAAAGGTAAGATGTTGAATAGGATTGGTTTTAAAGTAAGGAGGTAAATGAGAAAAATCTATTGCAATTTCTTCTGTAAATGTATGTTCATCCGCCATTGCAATTTCACTACCAATCAGCACTTTATCTTTTAATGTTGTACCTCCTGTTTTTAGAGCACCAATTGTAAAATACATTTTAGCGGGTTTATGATCAGGATATAATTTTTGAAATAATTCGATTCCTTTTTCAATTTCACCAGAATAGTTTTCGGCTTTTAATGTATTGGCTCGAACAGAATTCCAAAACTTAGGGTATTTATTTATGGCATCTACATATGAAGCAGCTGTATATCTACGAGCTTTCATAATAGCATTTAATCCAGGTGTGCCTTTTCGAATAAATAAAGAATCAATTAAATGAATTTGTTGTAAACTATCTTTAGTTTGAATAATTTGATCATAAGCATTCCAGAAATTAGGGACATCAGATGAAATAATCGTTTTTTCTTTTACTTCTTTTGTTCCACATGAAAAAAAGAAAAGAATAAGAAGAGTAGTAAATAATTTTTGCATAATTAATTTGAAATTATATAATTGAAGTGATTTAAAAACTAATGTTAAAATGATTTGTAAGTGCTTCCCGATAACTATCGGGACAAGATAAAGCTCTTTTTAAGATTCATTCCCGATAGCTATCGGGATAGCAATGGTTGAGGAAAAGAACGGAAATTATTTTCAAAAGAATAATTTATCTGTAATCAATTATTCGTAGTAATGTCTTAAAAAACGGGATAAGTTTTTAGCAAAAAAAATAATACGAATTAAAACATGTTTTATTTTTTATCCATGGCGCATCACTTCAAAGTGGGCGCCAAAGTCGATATCTTTTGATGATTTATCTTTAAATCCTTTTACAAAATGAATAAAAGTATTGACATCATCAAAATTAGAAGCGAGTCCAACTGAGATTCGAATGGCACCTCTAAGTTTACCCATAAATGCAACAATTTCTTTAAAGCTACCCGTACCAAAATGTTCAGAATATTGTGCAGTGTCATCATTGGTAACACAACTGTTGACTTCGTCTACACCAGGATTGCAAAAGCAACCCGTTCTTAAAGAAATTTTTTGTTGATTGGCTTTATACTCAATAAAATCCCAAGGAATAGTTCTACCATCTGAATCTGCAAAATTCATAATAATAGTTCCTCCTCGATCTTGATTGATTTTAGGACCAAAAATATTGACAACACATTGACCATTGCTGTGTTTTATTTTTTGCAATTTATGTAGAAGCCATCCTGTTAAACAATGTACACGGGTATTAATGACATCCATTCCAATGTCATTAATATATTCTAATCCTATTTTAACGGCAGGAATATCTAGATAATTAATTGTTCCATCTTCAAAACGTTCATGAGAATTTTTTAATGAATGGAAACTTTCATTAACTGCTGCGAACGTAACAGTCCCTCCAGCAAACCAAGGCTTTTGTAATTTGTGGAAGGTATCTTTTCTTACAAGTAAAGCACCGATACCTGTTGGATATCCAAATATTTTATAAAAAGAAAGAGCTACGAAATTAGGCTGATACTTTTTTAAGTCCAATGGTGAACTCGGAACAAAAGCAGCAGCATCCAATAAGACATCCCAACCTTTATCCTGTGCTTTATTTATCCAATCTAAAGAATGTTTTACACCTGATACATTGGATTGCGCAGGAAAGGCAAATAATTTATTCTTTTTATCGCTATACTTTTTTAATTGTTTCTTTAACTTCTTTTCGCTGACTTTTAAATCCTCGATATCCAAGGGAGAATAACAAAATGATGCACCTCTTTTCTTAGCAAATTCACGGATACCATTTACTGAATTATGATTGTCAAAAGTGAGAAGAAAATGACCATCTTCATCAAAAGGATAACATTCTCCAACAATTTTTAATCCCGCAGAAGCATTGGCAGTTAACACTAAAATATAATCATCTTGAGCATTAAAAAATTCCAAAATATATTTTCTAGCTTCCTTCTCTAAGCGAGTGGCTGCAAGAGATGTTGGATTGGTTGAATGAGGATTTCCAAATACATTTTCTTTCAATAATTTGTGATGACGATCCAATTGCGAAATGCCATATAAATTACCACCTGTATAATCTAAGTAAACATGGTGCATTTTATCTAAACGAGCATATTCCGTTTTCCGTAATTCATCTAATTTAGTGGTCGTCTCATATTCAGGGTAATGTCTTAAGAATTTCTGAAATTCTTTACTTTGAAGAAGATGTGTAGGAAAAGTCGTCATGACAATTGAATTTTATATCTACCTCAAATTTAATCATTTAAAACCATAATCAAAAAACATTCTTAAATTTAGACTAAGAATAAAGGGAAAGAAAAACCTTAGGTAAAAGAAAAAAGCATCTTCCCTCTTTAGGAAAGATGCTACAATCACAAATATAATACACTGCTTCTTTTAAAATTCCCAGAGATCGTGTTCGAAATTGAAAATTTCTTCATTAATTCTTTTGCTTTCTATTAGTAGATCTACACCTGATAAGTATCCTTGTAATCGTCTATTGTGGATATTAGATTCTTTGTAGATATAGCTTGAAAATTGCCTGATTTCAAAAATATCATTCCAAGTCATAGAAGGGTTATCGTTACCAGGATTGTAAGCCATTTCTCTGGCTAAAACTTCTCTTGATGTCGGAAAATGAACCCAGAATAAAGGCATTTCGTATAGGAAGTTTCCAAAATCATCGTAATACTCTTTTAAAGGAGCAATACCGATAATTCTTACTTTTAAACTGGATGAATTTTCATCAAAAAACCAATCTTCTTTGACTCTAAATCTTGTTATATCTTCTGGATTGATTTTATTTTCGATCGGCGTTTGGATCATTTTATAAGTAATTGGATCAACTACTTCAATCGTATCTCTAGAAAAGATTATCCCATCTAAATCTTTTTCGGTCAACGGTTCAGAGAAATCGTCTGCATCATTGACATAGAAAGCAGTCATTTTTCCATTTTCAATATGATCCACTAGAATATCAAAAAGCATTCTTTTAGGATATCTGAAATGTAAATTCATTTTTTCTCGAGTATCAATGACCCGCCAAACTCTTTTTTGCCAAAAAATATCTGCTTCTCTTATTGGAGCATAAGGCAACACTCTTCTTTCTTTCATTAATTTCTTTTCTACAATACCATCTAAAGGTGGTTGAAAAGATTCGGTAATTTGATCTTGATTAAAAGCCAAAGGCTTTAGTATAAACATAGCTATGGCTATCAACAACAGTTGTCTCATATTTTTATCGATTTGATTTAGAAAATATAAGGGCGACTTTTCGTCTTGAAACCAGGATCTTTTGGCCTAAAATTTCCTAGAAGTCAAAGACAATCCTTTTGAGTCGCCCTTAGTCGGATTAGTATAAAAAGGCTCTTACTTTATGTTAAATATCATTCCATTGATTTCTCGAGCTGCAACATCTCCAGGACATCTCACTTTCATCTTGTTAAAGAAATAGGTGTCTCCAAAATTGGCTTTATCAACTAAAGCTTGTGTTTGAGAATTGTATCTCCCTTTTCCATTCATGCTGGGTCTTGCGTCACCATTAGCAGGTACACGAACTAATTCATATCCTTGTATTGAACATTCTGCTTTGAAGTCAAAATTTTCTAAAATGGGAATTGGACCTTTATGTGCTTTAAATTCTGCTTTTGAAATACTTCCTCCTCTTTTTCTACCTAACTGTACAATTGGATCTGGAATTTTCTTCACTCGATATTCAAAAGAAGTTGAAGGTAGACCTCCACCAGAAACTATAATTTTTGCTTTTCCAACCTTAGTAGGTTTGGCAATAAATTTCGTAGAATTAACTTTCGTTAATGTAGTACCTTCAGCTTTTACATTCAATAGATTCGTATTCGTTCCTGCTGCAGAAACTGCTATAGGGTTTTCAACGCCTATATATAATACATTCATTTTTTCTGCTGCTACAGTAACATTTCGTTCTCCTACTTCATACTTGAATGTTGTATCATAAGTAGATCGAACTCCCGTTAAAGGATTAACCATCGTTACAACTGCAGTATGTTCTTTCTTGCCTAATGAATTAGCTGTAAAGTCGAATGCTGCTTTACCATTGACAACAGGATAAGTTCTTCCATCAATGGTTACGGTCATTCTATTGTTGTTGGAACTACTATAAGAACCCAAAAAGACTTCGCCTTTTATTTTTTCACCATTAATAACATATCCTTTATCCGTAGAAACGACGACTTCAAAAGCATCTGGAACGTAGTCACTTCCTTTTGCTTTATCGAAAAAGTAATTTAAAACAGCTGTTTCAGATGTTTTTACATCATTGATTAATTTATTAAACATAGGCATCACAGCTACAACGGGCATTTGATCAAACATAGCTTCAGACCAAGAATTCTTATCACTATCTTTTGGTATTTCAGGTATTTCTAAAGGAAGACTTTGTTCTAGTTTTTCTTTTAAAACAGGATCGTCAATCAGAGCTAATAATTTTTCTCGGGTTTCAATAACTTTTTCTCTTAATGCTTCCCCTTTTCCTTCATCTAAAAGTAATTTTGAGGTGATATCCTTATCCTTATATCGGACAGGTCTAGCAGGATTTTCTGGATCTGGTCCTCCCGCCAAAGTGAAGAGTTCTTCCCTAAGAGCAGTAATGTATTCGTTCATTTCACTAGACACATCTCTGCTTTCTTCAGCTCCTTTACTTTTTATATTTTTGATAAGCATCAGCTTGTTCGGAAATTCCTTTCATAATTTGATGATTTGAATTATCTACAATTCCATTACTATTTCCAATGCCTTGATCTAGGGTCAGAAAGGCATTCATAATTTCTGCAGATACATTTAATGCGAGCATCGCTAATAAAACGAGGTACATTAAAGTGATCATTAATTGACGAGGTTGCTTTGGTAAAGACATAATTTTTCTATTTACGGTTAAACCATATGATGATAAAATGCAGCCTTATTATTTGTGATTAAGAAGTGTTTCAATGATTTTAGAATCACTTCTCGACTATATAATGTACTTCTTTCAGAAAGTTACAGATTTATTAAAAATAAATTTTATAGCATAATTATTGATGAATAGCGTTAGTATTGTAGCCGCAGTAAATTTTGTTGCGGATTAGAAACAAAGCCAATTATACGGTATTGGGAATAAAATACCTTATTTATTATCCAATAAAGTAAACAACCAAATTTAATTATAGAAATGCAGAAGATGATGTTAGGGATCTGGTTTTATATATGTATGGCCTTTATGAGTTGTGAAAATAAAGCAACAAATCCAGCTACAAATTTAGAAAAAAATGGAAAGATTACGGCAGTAGTCGATACCGATACGCCTACTGAGAATACTGAGATTGGAATTAAACCCAGTGAGGCTGATCCTGAAGACCCATCTGTAAATAGAGTTGCATTTTATAATGTTGAAAATCTATTTGATTTAGAAGATGAACCCATCAAAAATGATGAAGAATTTACACCAACTGGCAGAAATAAATGGGATAAAGCTCGATATGATAAAAAGATAAATAACCTTGCTAAAGTAATTCATTATATGGGGCAACCTGGTATTTTAGGCTTGTGTGAGGTAGAAAATCCAGTGGTATTAAAGGATTTGGTTGGTAATGAACAAATTTTATCTGCTAATTATGGAATTCTTCATCAAGATTCTCCTGATTTCAGAGGAATTGATGTGGCTTTATTGTATGATTCCAAAGAATATACTTTAATGGATCATAAATTTACACGGATAAACTTTCCTAAAGAAGTAGTAGAAGATTATACAACAAGAGATTTTCTTCACGCAACCTTACGGAATAAGAATAATCTTTCATGTGTTTGTAAATCATTGGCCAAGTAGGAGGGGAGGAGAAGAAGCTTCAGAACCAAAGAGAACGTATGTTGCGCAACAAGTAAGAAATGAAGTAGATAAAATTTTCAAAAAATATGATGATCATCATGTAATTCTTGTTGGTGATTTTAATGATGAACCCCATAATAAAAGTGTAACTGAAACTTTAGGCGCAACAACAATTCCTGAAAAAGTAGAAAATGAAGCCTTATATGATTTAATGGCACCATTAAAAGAAGAAGGATATGCTTCTTATAATTATAATGGAAAATGGAATATGTTAGATCATATTGTAGTTTCAGGTTCTTTGCTAGATAAAAAGAAAACGGAAGCAGAAAATGCCATTGTTTTTAATCGAAAATGGATGTTGTTTTATCACCAAAAAACAAAACAATACCGTCCTTCAAGAACTTATTATAGAGGGAAATATTATGCAGGATATAGCGATCATTTACCTGTTTGTGTAGACATAGTTCAAAAAGATAAAAAGAAGAAAAAAGTCAAAAAAGAAAAATAGATGTCTATTTATCAATTAATAAAATAAGGTCTCAACTTCCCAGTTTCGACCTTACTAAATAAATTTATGATGAAATTCTTCGTTTTTTGAGATAATACAAAGGGTGCTATTTATTAAATCAAATGAAAAGCATAAACGCTGCACTAGGATTTAAAAGTAAGATCAGAATTTCTGACCTTACTTTAAATGAAAGAGGATAAAACTATTTTTCAGCACTCAAAGTGCCACCGAAATCTATTTTTTTACTGGCTTTAACTAAGTCAATAAATTCTTGTTTATAGCCATATGGATCAGATCCTTTTCCGTTTTTCGCTAAATCAAGAACCATTTTAATGCTAGCATTACCCTTAAATTCAGAATCTCTTAACAATAAACTCCAAGCAGTAATTGCACTAATAAATTTAAAGTCTTCAGAAAACTCACTGAGAGTTTGTTTTGTAGTATTTACGCGTTCTTCAATTAATTGACTTTCTTTCCCTTTTGGTAATTTGTACCGAAGACGAATAGATGCGATATCATTAGGATCCAATAAAACTTTATCGGGAGTATTAATATCTTTCTTTTTTACTTTTTCAATGTCCTTATCTTTTACTCCTTTTGGAATGATTTCATATAAGGCAGTAACGGAATGCCCTGCACCTAATTCTCCTGCATCTTTTTGATCATCTTCAAAATCTTCTTTATCTAATAATCTGTTTTCGTAACCAATTAATCGATAAGATTCTACTAAATCAGGATTGAATTGTATTTGAATTTTTACATCCTTAGCAATGGTAAACAGGGTACTCGCTACCTCATCAACTAACATTTTTTTGGCTTCCCGAATATTATCAATATATCCATAATTACCATTTCCTTTATTGGCTAATGTTTCTAAACGATTATCTTTATAATTACCCATCCCGAAACCTAAAACAGTAATGAAAATATCATCATCTCTTCTTTTTTCTATTAATTTTTCAAGCCCATCTACACTTGATGTTCCAACATTAAAATCACCATCTGTACATAATATTACTCTATTATTTCCATTAGGAATAAAGTTTTCTTTGGCTTGTTTATAAGCTAATTTAATTCCTTGACCTCCAGCAGTAGACCTTCCAGCACTTAATTTTTTGATCGCTTTTTTAATTACTTCTTTATGAGTTCCTTTTGTTGGTGGTAAAACTAAACCTGCAGCTCCTGCATAAACTACTATACTGATTTGATCCTCATCTCTCATATTACTTATGATCAAGGATAATGATTCTTTGACCAATGATAATTTATTATAACTCTCCATCGATCCTGATACATCAATAAGAAAAACTAAATTATTAATAGGAGCTTGTTCAAATTGTAATTCATACCCTTGAAGACCAATTTTTAATAATTGATGTTTGGGATTCCAAGGCGCATTTCCTAATTCTGTAGAAATACTAAATGGATGTTCTTTCGTAGGTATAGGATAATCATAATTAAAATAATTAATCATTTCTTCTGTTCTTACAGCATCTTTAGAAGGCAATATTTCCATTTGTTGTATATGTCTTCTGATATTTGAATAAGCCGCATTATCTACATCAATCGAAAATGTAGAAAGGGCTTCTTTTTTAGGAGAAATATATTTATTGGGAATGATCTCGCTATATTCTTCAGTACCTTCTGGTTCTTGTTGAGTAGTATTTATACTACTCACTCCTCGTATTTTAATTCGAGCTCCTGATCCTGGTTTTCCATTAGCTGAGCTTATTTGAACGCCAGCCGAATTGCCATAAATTGCAGAAGAAACAGTATTTTTCTTTTTTCTTTTCCTTTTTTTAATACTATTAGCTCCTCTTATTCTAACTGAATTATATCCAACAACAACTTCTGAGAAAACCTCTGAATCTGGAGATAAAATTACGGTAATAGATTTTTGTTGATTGCTGCTAATGATTTGTGTTGTAAATCCAGTATATGAAATTTTTAGAGCTACAGAATCATGAGGAACAAGAAGGCTGAAAGTGCCATCATATTCAGTAACAGTACCGATAGATTCGTCTCCTTCAAC
Source organism: Saprospiraceae bacterium (assembly GCA_020627985.1). Classification (GTDB taxonomy): domain Bacteria; phylum Bacteroidota; class Bacteroidia; order Chitinophagales; family Saprospiraceae; genus JAHDCE01. The sequence continues at coordinate 21,894 of JAHDFV010000008.1, read as the reverse complement.
GACAACATTTGCACCAATGGCTTCGCCTTCACCATCTAGAAAAACAGTACCAGTAATTGTTACTTGAGCAGATAAGAAATGAATAAGAAATAAAATGAATAAAGATGTAATGAGTTGCTTTTTCATGAACTATTAATTTTCTTGATGAATAAATAAGGGAAGGCAAGAAAATTAGACGGTTACCATAATAACCAAAATAAAATCAAAATAGCTGCATGAAGGAAAACTTAAACGCGCTTGCAAGGTACAATCAGACTAAGATTATCGATAAGGATATTGCCTTTAGCCGATTTGTTTTTGGGAGCATAGGCCTCTATAATGATGTAGTGATAATTAAACTTGGGCATAAAAGAAAAAGAATAATTCTCCCAATCTGTATGACCAACTAACGGACTTTCATATAAGAGTTCTGCTTTTTGGCAACGATTAAAAGAGCCCCAAATTCGAATTTTTAAAGAATTATTATAACCAGTATATGTATTAGATTTAGCTAAATCCATGTTTAGACTATAACATTCTCCTTTTTCGAGAGACTGACTCAATCGTTGTCCTACACTTTCAAAAGTGCCATCTGCTCTTGAAATCAATCCCATGAATGTTTCTCCATCAGATGCTTCTTGATAAACACCCCAAGGGCCAGGTAAAATATCAGGAGTGGTTCCAATCTCACAAGGAATCCAACCTATAGGTACTGTGGCATCTTGTGGCTCTCCTTCAAAAGAAGCGTTTTCCAGTCTTATCTGAGCAATAAGAAAAGAGGGAATAACCATTAAAAAAAAGATGACTTGAAAAACTCTCACAGTGTAAATAAATATTTCTACTTCAAGGTACGAAAATTATGATGTAAAAATTGCCTAAAAGTTGCTAAAATGTATGGAATTTAAGAGTTAAAGCTTTGATATTTAATTACATATTATAGATAAATAGGATGTTTTTAAAAAAAGTAAAATTCAAATGATAAATTTTATCCATACATTTTTAATTGTAAATCATGTCTATTAATAAATTGTTTATTTTTGTGCCCTATGTCAGCTTCTGCAAGTAATATTAAAGTAAGACCCAATTATTTTTATGCTTTAATTAGTGTAACACTCGTTCTATTTTTAGCAGGTGGTTTTGGTTCTATGATTATTCAATCTCAGCAATTGGTTCGATTGTTCAAAGAGAAAGTAATGATTGTGGTTGAAATTAAAAATGGTTCTGAAGAGAATGAAGTAAAAGAATTACAAAGTAAAATTTCAAATTTAGATTATGTAAAATCGAAATCGGTTTCCTTTACTTCCAAAGAAGCCGCCGCAAAATTAATGCAAGAAGATTTTGGTACTGAAGTAGATTTGAGTCAATATAATTTAGGTAATCCATTATATGATATCATCACATTTCATGTGAATGCAGATTACATGAATCCTTCAGGTTTAGAACGAATTGCTAATAATTTAGAACAATATGAAATTGTAAGTGATGTAAATTATGAAGAAGGATTAGCAGGTAGTATTTCAGGGCATTGGAATAAAATGGGTTGGGTAGGATTAGCAATCAGTTTAATTTTGGTTTTAGTTGCCGTGTTTTTAATCATCTATGCCATACGTCAAGCATTATATTCTGATCGATTTATTATTAAAAATATGCATTTGGTAGGGGCAACTCCTTCATTTATTAGTCGTCCTTATATAAGAATGGGAATGTTAGGCGGAGTTTGTAGTGCTATAGTAGCAGGTGTTGGGTTATTATTCATCCGATGGTGGTTAATGGGACAAGTACCTGGGCTAGAGCATTTATTTACACTGTCCGTTTGGGGGATTATCTTCGCGCTTATGCTTGCTTTTGGTATAATTATAACAGCAGGAAGTACTTGGCTTACAGTAAGGAATTATTTGAAATCAGATATTAATGATTTGTATTAATAAACAACTTCAATAATATTCATAACTTTGAGTACCATTCTTAAGACATTATCTTAAATGTTTTATGATTAGGAAATAAATACGATTGAATAATGGCGAAAAAAAAGAAAAATAAAGATTACCAAAAAAGAGATACTTCAAAGAAAGTTGTTGTAAATACATCTTCTGAGAAAAAATTGAAACCAACCGTTTCAAAATTAAAATCTAAGAAGGCAACAGTACAACGTTCTGAAGAACTTTTATTTGGGAGAGAAAATTTCATCTTATTGGGTATAGGAGCAGCATTAGTTGTTTTAGGCTTAATTATGATGGTTGGTGGTGCTCAAGATCCAAATGAATGGAATGCAGATGAAGTATATTCTGTTAGAACAACAGTATTGGCACCCATGTTAATTTTAGCTGGATTAGCAGTAGAATTATATGCTATTTTCAAGAAAAAAAATGTAGCCTAATCCATTATGAATGAATTTTTTGATGCCATTATTATAGGCATTATACAAGGACTTACCGAGTTTTTACCTGTAAGTAGTAGTGGTCATATAGAATTAGCTCAAGCTATTTTAGGCTATGATGTTGGAGATAAAGAAGAACAGTTATCAGTAGTATTACATGCAGCAACAGCCTTAAGTACTATTGTGATTTTCAGAAAAGATATCATTGATATCTTCAAAGGATTGTTCAAATTTAAGAACAATGAAGAATTTCAATTTTCATTAAAAATTATTATTTCAATGATTCCTGCAGCATTTGTAGGACTTGTATTTGATGATGCCATTAAAGCCTTATTTGATGCGAATATTTTATTAGTAGGAGCCATGTTATTAGTAACAGGTGTATTACTTTTTTTCGCAGATAAAGCAAAAGATACGGATAAGAAAGTAGGATACGGACATGCCATAATTATTGGAATTGCTCAAATGATCGCCATTCTGCCAGGAATCTCAAGATCTGGAGCTACTATTTCTACATCAGTATTATTAGGTATCGATAGAGGTAGAGCAGCCCGTTTTTCTTTCTTAATGGTCGTGCCTTTAATCTTGGGTAAAATGGCTAAAGATCTAATGGATCAAGGATTTACTTTTACGAATGAAATGATTGCTGGTTTTATTGCGGCTTTCCTTACTGGGATGCTTGCTTGCCTTTGGATGATTGCCTTAGTGAAAAGTAGTAAGCTGAGTTACTTCGCTATTTATTGTTTTATTGCTGGATTCTTAGCGATAGGTTGGAAACTTTTTTTCGCCTAATAGGATTATAACCTAAAAATATATTCCATTGAAAATAGAACATCCATCATCTAAGCCTCAATATGATTTTTTGGCAGGCACAGCATTATTAATTGACAAGCCGAAAGGCTGGACATCTTTTGATGTAGTCAATAAGATCAGATATAAAATCAGTCATAAATTAGGAGTAAAAAGAATAAAAGTAGGTCATGCTGGAACATTAGATCCTATGGCTACAGGTTTATTGATTATTTGTACAGGTAAATTCACAAAGAAAATATCTGAATTTCAAGGAATGGATAAATCATATGAAGGAACCATTAAGTTAGGAGAAACCACGCCATCTTATGATGCAGAAACTGAAGTAGATCAAACCTTTCCTATAGATCATATAACACCTACATTAATAGAAGAAAAAAGACATCAATTTATTGGCGATTTATCTCAATATCCACCCATGTATTCTGCAATAAAAGTTGATGGTCAACCCTTGTATAAAAAAGCCAGAAAAGGAATAGTTGTAGAAGTAAAACCTAGACCAGTTTCTATTCATAAATTTAATGTAGAAACTTCTAAATTGCCCTTATTAGATTTTGAAGTAGATTGTAGTAAAGGAACCTATATTCGTTCTCTTGCTTTTGATATGGGTAAAGCCTTAGATAGTGGTGGTCATTTAGTTCGATTGGTTAGAACGTCAATTGGTAAATACCCTTTAGAAGCTGCTTGGAATATAGATGATTTTATCAATTATGTTGAAAATGAGTTGTAACTCAAAGGGTTTAAAATAAGAAAAAAGGCTTGGAAAATTCCAAGCCTTTTTTTATCTAAAATTTAATTCTTTTGCTTTTCGATTAATAATGATAGATCCTATAAAAGAAGTCAACATTGTAGCCAACATAACAAGCCACCAAAAATATCTCATTTCTAAAAATCGAACGCCGACTTCTGCCCAAAAATCACAATACAAACCGACTACAGACCAATTCATAAAATAAAAATGAGTGATCATCCATTTTTCATTGATTCTTCTCCAAGATGGCAAAAATTGTATGGAATAATCCAGTTAAACTATGTATGATATGTAAACGTTCTAACCATTCCATATTTATATTTTTTTATTAACGATTGCCTGACCAAAACCAATGCATTCTGTTACTACAACTAGTTTTAGCTACACTACCCAATCCAAAACTTAATTCTAAAGAAACTTCCCCAAATAATGGTCGAGTTGCTTTGTAAGAATCATAAGAATTATCTCGAATAGGAGCAGGAAAACTACTGTAAACCAAGCCAGTGGGTTCTGGGTTTTGTCCCAAATCAGTTATGAAATCTTGAAGCGCATAATGCAGTCTAAATCCAATATTTAAAGATACAGATTCAGAACCTACTAAAAATCCTCCAAAACCCAAAACAGCTGAAACATATTGTTCTCTATAAAATTCAGAAACGGATGAAGCACCTGTAGCTGTTAGTAACAAAGTTTCATCTAAATTATCATCGTTTTGTTTTAGTTTTTTAACAAATGACAACATGGGGCCGACTTCTATAAATACTTTATGACTACTTCCTCGATACAATAAGTACAAGTCTAAATTTTTCCATTCAACTAAGTTTTCATGGAATTCATCTCCTGTTATATCTAATTTATATTCAAACTTTTGTTTCATAGAGTGAGACATGGCATCAATCGTAAAACCATGATGAGAACCAAAATTTACACCCAATCGACCACCAAATCCTGGACCTCCACCAAATTGATGGTTATATGGTACATCATTAAAAATATTTGAATTATAAAGAATCGTCATCCCAAATCCGACTCTTGCTCCTACATCAACCCATATCTGAGCATAGCTCATTTGACATAGAAATAAAAAGCTGATTAATGTTATAAATTTTTTCATACACTTGAGTTTGATAAAGGTTGTTAAATATTTTTTTGAAATTAAAAATTATCGATGAAGAAGATATTCTTATCGATATTGAATGATTTATTAATCTTATTTCTCTAAAGGTAAATTATAATTACAGAATACCTAAATTGTATTAAAATTAAATAACGTGAGCCTTAAAAATAATACAACAACTAGAAACCGAAAGTCTAAATGGTGGAAAAGAATCGCCTTTTTCTTTTTCCTTTTTTTCTTTTTAGTAAATGGGATAACCTATATGCATGCCTATAAGTTTACTCATTTTTCGGAAGGAGGGAAAAGATTATCCTCCACAAATATAACGACAAGTCAAAAAATAAAAGCACTATTTTTAGGTGCAAACGTACCTCGACCTCAAAATAAAATTTTACCCAAAGTAAAGTATAAAGAAGTTGTTCAAGAAAATGAAAATGGGAAATTGCATTCCTGGTGGATGACCAAAGAAAATGCAAAAGGATCTATTGCATTGTTTCATGGTTATGGTGCATGCAAAGCTTCTATTTTGCCCTATGCTTATGCTTTTTTAGATTTAGATTATAATGTCTTATTAATGGATACTTCAGGTAGCGGAGATTCTGAAGGAAATTATTGCACAATTGGAGTAAAAGAAGCAAAAGATGCTAAAATGGCTTTTGATTTTTTAGTAGAAAATACGCCCAATGATAATGTTTTCTTGTTTGGAGAATCAATGGGAGCGGCAACAATCTTAAGAAGTATAGCGCACGAAGGAATAAAACCCAAAGGAATTATCATTCAATGCCCATTTGAAAGTATGTTGACAGCAACTAAAAGTAGATTTGAAAATCTAGGAGCTCCATTTTTGGGTTTAGGACATCTATTAGTCTTTTGGGGAGGAGTGCAAAATGGCTTTAATGCATTTAAGCATAGTCCAATGGAATATGCAAAATCAGTAGATGTTCCAACACTGTATTTTTGGGGAGCACAAGATCCATTGGTCAGACCTTCAGAAACTCAGAATGTTTTTGAAGCAATCTCAGGAGAAAAAGAACTCGTCATTTTAGAAAATGTAGGACATAATGGACACATTCAAGATGAGCCAACAAAATGGATATCATCCGTTAGAATTTTTATGAATAAGTTTGAAGAATAAATAGGAATCATACATTTTATTCTTCAAGAATGTATATTTGCAATTCAAAAGCAAAAATTAAGCATGTCAGTTGCAAAAAAAGAAGTAAAAAGAATTACCACTCATATCCTTCAATCGATGAAAGATAATGGGGAAAAAATATCTATGTTAACAGCATATGATTTTTCGACAGCTAAGATTTTAGATGAGGCTGGAATTGACGTTTTATTAGTCGGTGATTCTGCATCCAATGTCATGGCAGGACATGAAACAACATTACCGATTACATTAGATCAAATGATATATCATGCTTCTTCTGTCATTAGAGGAATAACTCGTTGTTTGGTCGTTGTAGATTTGCCTTTCGGTTCTTACCAAGGAAACTCTAGGAAAGCGCTTAGTTCTGCAATTCGTATCATGAAAGAATCTGGTGCACATACTGTGAAAATGGAAGGTGGATCAGAAATAGGTGATTCTATTAAAAGAATTTTATCTGCTGGAATACCAGTAATGGGACATTTAGGTTTAACACCTCAATCTATTTATAAATTTGGCACGTATACTGTAAGAGCAAAGGAAGAAGAAGAAGCAAAGAAATTAATCGAAGATGCTTTACATTTAGAAGAATTAGGCTGTTATGCTTTGGTCTTGGAGAAAATACCAGCAAAATTAGCAAAGAAAGTTGCAGAAACAGTTAAGATTCCAGTAATTGGAATAGGTGCAGGGAATCAAGTAGATGGTCAGGTTTTAGTAACACATGATTTATTAGGAATTACGAAAGATTTTAATCCTAGATTTTTGAGACGATATTTAGATTTATTTTCTGAAATTAAAGGAGCTGTTAAACAGTATATAGATGACGTGAAAACTGTCGATTTTCCAAGCGATAAAGAACAATATTAATCTCATATTATATCCATAAAAAAAGCAGCATTTAATTTTAAATGCTGCTTTTTTTATGGATAAAGTCTATTATTTATTTCTATATTTTTTAATTGTACGAACAAATAAAGGAGGAAGTAAATCATTTGCTAAATTCACCATAGAATTATAAGCCGTCATTTTGGTACTATCCTGATCTTTACGATTCGCAAAAGTTGTAGTAATCCGATCACTATTTACATTAGCAACTTCTTCTTTCGGTCTTCCATTGGTATAATAATAAAGCGCCATAGATTTTCTACTTCTGTCTTCAGGGCAAGTCAATGCATCAGGATGTCCATGCCAAGAAGAACCTGTTGTAGAGAAGATAACTAAGCGATTAAATAAAGGAGCAATTTTCTCTGCACATTTACTCATATCTGTTTCCCACAATTCAAAGAAACCACCATATTCTTCTTCCCAATTTTCATTTAAATAAACCAGAACATTTAATCGACGGTCCAAATTCATTTTTCGATGTTTATGAAAATCAACATGCAATTTTAAATAACCTCCTCTTTTGATTTGGTGAAGCCCTCCTCCTTCAAAATAAGGATCAGGAACTAAAGTTTCTTTAATGCCCGTTAAATCTTGTAAGAATTCTAAAAATGGTTGAGAATTTAAATAATGAAGAAAATCTCTAGTATGTTCCCCAAACCTTAATTCTTTATTTGAAGCAAATTTCGATTCATTTGGATTCTTATAATGGATATCTGTCTTTTCAGATAATTGAGGAAACTCCTTTAAAATTTCTTTTAAAATAGAAGGTTTAAAAAAATTATCAAAAACGATATACGGAAAAGGCAAAGCCTTTTTGTATTCCTCTTGATGCTGAATTGCTTTTTCTCTTAAATCTTGATATGTAAAATCATTATATTTTAACTCCATGGATGTTAATTTATCGACTTGTTTTATGCCTTTATATGCTAATTTTTAACAAAAATAAAGATAGTCTTGCAGGTTTAAGCAAATAATAGGCAATTATTTAGGCTTATGTACGGTATAAAGGCAACTTGAAATCCAAATATACTGTCTTTGCTAAAAACATTTTGTTATTTTTGTCGCGGCATTTCCACAGGTGCCATTATCATCATATTTAGATACCCCAAATAAGGTGTAAATCTGAATACGTTTAAATAAAAATCAATGGATTATAAATCATCAAGTAAAATAACTGGCTGGATTGTATTTGCTATCGCAATGATCGTTTATGCTTTAACAGCAGAACCGACTGGTAGTCTCTGGGATTGTGGAGAGTTTATAACAGGAGCTTATAAATTTGAAGTTGTTCACCCACCAGGAGCACCTATCTTTTTAATTATTGGAAGGATGTTTACTTTGGTTGCTGATGTACTTTCAGATAACCCAGAAAATATTTCTTATTCCATTAATGTAATGTCTGGTTTTTTTACGGCTTTAACAGCAGCTTTTATTTGTTGGGTCGCTATAATTTTTGGTAAAATAGCTTTAGTAGGACGAGAAGGGGAGACTACAGGAGACCAAAACATCGCTTTAATGGGTGTTGGTTTAGTAGCAGGTTTAAGTACTGCTTTTTGTTCTTCAATTTGGTTTTCCGCTGTAGAGGGCGAAGTATATGCCATGTCTACATTCTTTACTTCAGTGGTAGTTTGGGGAATGTCAAAATGGTATAGCTTACCTGATGAAATGGAAAGTGATCGTTGGATAGTATTTTCATTATTTATGGCAGGGCTTTCTATTGGAGTTCACCTTTTAAGTTTATTGACTTTACCTGCAATGGCTTTACTTTATTATTTCAAGAAAAATAAAGAAAGATCAATTAAAGGAATGGCTGCAGCTGGACTAGCGGGAGTTTGTTTGATGATCTTTATACAATACTTTGTTATCGTAGGAATCCCTACCGTTTGGACATGGATGGAAAGATTAATGGTGAATGGTTTAGGAATGCCTATTCATTCAGGACTCATTCCATTATCATTGCTTTTAGGGGGAATCATTTTTGCAGGCTTAAAGTATTCTAAAGAATTAAAATTACCAGAATTACAATATGCTACAGTTGCTTTTGCTTTGATACTTTCTGCTTTTTCAACGATTGGTGTTATTGTAATCCGTGCAAACGTAAACACACCGATTAATATGAATAATCCAAGCAATGCTATGCGATTATTACCATATTTGAATCGAGAACAATATGGAGAAAGACCTTTACTTTATGGACCACATTTTGATGCTAGACCTATAGCTTCATCAAGTGAAGATCGTTATGATTATGTGGAAAAGACGGGCCGATATGAAATTACGGATGATCATCCTACTTTAGAATACGAAAAAGATAAGCATATTCTTTTCCCTAGAATCAGTCATACAGATCGAGAAGGTTTATATATGGAATGGTTTGGGATTAAATATAAAAAAGGAGCCGATGGTCGTCCATTAATTGATAAATATGGAGATCGAGTTTTAGATCGTCAACCAACAATGGGAGATAATCTCCATTTCTTCTTCCGTTATCAGATCGGTTGGATGTACTTTAGATATTTTATGTGGAATTTCTCTGGCAAACAAAATAGCCAACAAGGTTATAGCCATTGGGATAAAGGGAAAGGGCATTGGATTACTGGTATTCCGTTCATTGATAATATGCGAACGCATAATATGAGTGAATTGACCACAGAAATGAAAGAAGATCAAGCTCGGAATACTTATTATATGTTACCTTTTATTTTTGGAATTGTAGGACTTGTGTTCCTTTTCCGAAGAAGACCTGATGAAGCTCTAGCTTTATTAGCCTTATTCTTCATGACAGGTATAGCTATTATTATTTATTCCAATCAACCACCAAGTGAGCCAAGAGAAAGAGATTATGTATTAGTAGGTTCCTTCTTTACCTTTTGTATTTTTATCGGTTTGGGGGTTTTAGGCTTAAGAGCTTTATTTACAAAGTCATTTAAGTTAGATCCGAAATTAGCAAGTATTTTAGGAGTAAGTATCGTGATGTTAGCTCCATTAATTATGGGTTTTGAAAACTATGATGATAACAGTAGAGCGAAGCATTATGGTGCAAGAGATTATGCATCCAATTTCTTGAATTCTGTAGAAGAAAATGCCATCATTTTTACTTATGGAGATAATGATACCTATCCACTATGGTATGCCCAAGAAGTCGAAGGCATTCGTACAGATGTACGTGTAGTGAATTTAAGTTTAATCCAAGTTGATTGGTACATTGACCAACTCAGAAGAAAAGTCAATGATTCTGAAAAATTAGATTTCATATTAACCAGTGAATCGATTCGAGGAAAGAAAAGACCACAGTTCTTCTTTAATAAACAATTGGGTACAACGAGTCTAGCCAATGTAGTTAAATTTATGGGAGATGATAATCCTTTAGGAAGACAGGGTGGAGCAATGATGGAAAGTTTCTTACCCACTCAAGATGTTTACATTCCTGTTGATAAAGAAAGTGTCATTAGAAATAAAGTATTGCCTGTAGGTAGTAATGCTGAGATCGTGAATCAAATGAATTTCAAAATCAAGAAGACAAGATTATTGAAAGGTGATGCTGCTTTATTAGATATTCTAGCTTCTAATTTCAATAAACGTCCAATTTACTTTGCGGTAACCGTTCGGAAAGAAAACTTAATGGGATTAGATAATTATTTACAATTAGAAGGTTTAGCCTTAAGATTAGTTCCAACAAATACAAAACCCGTAGATCGGTATAGCCAATTAGGTGCATTAGGAATGGGATCTGTTCATGCAGATAAATTGTATGACAACGTAATGAATAAATGGCGTTGGGGGAACTTTGATAAATTCGATATGTTTGTGGATGATAAATATGGACCTAGTGTTCAAAGTATGCATTACTCTATATTAAGAGGAGCACAACAATTGGTTACAGAAGGGAAAAAAGAGAAAGCCATTGCATTAATCGATAAGTATTTTGAAGGCTTCCCCAATTTTAATTTTGCTTATGATTATTCTACGGTAAGTCTATTAGATACTTATGTAGCTGCTGGAGCTTTAGATAAAGCCATGCCTCATATTGAAATCTTGATGAATAATTTTGAAGAGAAATTGAAATTCTTAGAATCATTAGATGAAGATACTTTTAAACAAGGAAGTTCTTTCCAATCTGATTATTCAGCAACTCGATCGGGTGTGAACCAATTATTATCTGTCGCAGCTAGAGGAAAAGATAGAGATCTCATTTCTAAGATCCAAAATCGCTTCGCTCCTTTTGGTGTAATTCGACAGCAACAACCAACACCACCACCAAGAACACAACCAGAACCGAATACTTCTGGAGATTAATAAAAAAGATGTCAGGATATTTTAATAATATCCTGGCATTTCTTGTTTAAAGATGAAAAAGAATCAAATGATAATTTCAATAGGCTGTGATCATGCTGGTTTTCCATATAAGAATGCCATAAAAAAAATGCTAAATCAAAAAGGAATAGAAGTCTTAGATTTTGGAACACATTCAGCGGAATCAGTTGATTATCCTGATTTTGCACATCCAACCGCAACATTTGTAGAACAAGGTATTGCTGATTTAGGTATTCTATTGTGTGGAAGTGGTAATGGAGTTAGTATGACTGCGAATAAACATGAAGGGATTAGAGCGGCATTATGCTGGAATAAAGAAATTGCTGAAATGGCAAGATTACATAATAATGCGAATATCATTTGTGTTCCTGTACGTTATACAAAAGAAGATGAAGCTGTGGAAATGGTTAAAACCTTTATCGAAACTAACTTTGAGGGAGGAAGACACCAGCGTAGAGTGAATAAAATTAAAATGTCTTGCTAAGTATGAAAAGAATAAACACCATATTTTTATTAATAGGAATTTTTGTGTTACCACTAATCGGGCAAAAAGTGATTGATGTTCCTAAAGTGCAAGATGTAGATATAGCCAAAGAATTTTCTAAATTAATCAAAGCATCTACCATGGAAAAACATTTGAAGATTTTAGCTTCAGATGAAATGGAAGGTAGAGAAACAGGAACACCTGGTCAACAAAAAGCAGCAGCATATCTCGCTAAAGAATTAGCCTCATTAGGTTTTGAACCTCCGATTGAAAATTCATATTACCAAAACATAGCTTTTGCATATAGTCGATGGAATGAACTAACCATGGATGTCAATAATAACAAATACCGCTATATGTGGGATTTTTATGCTTTTCCTTCTTCAAATGTTCATCAACCAGAAATTAATTCCAATGAAGTATTATTTCTAGGTTATGGAATAGATGACCCAAAATATAGTGACTATAAAGGTGTCAATGTAAAAGATAAAGTCATTATGATTTATCAAGGGGAACCCATGGGGAAAGATTCTGTTTCACATATTACAGGGGAGCGTTCTTATTCTCCTTGGACATTAGATTGGAAAAAGAAATTAGAAACTGCCAAAAGAAAAGGAGTAAAAGCCATTATTTTTATTGAACAAGATGTCAAGAAAAAAGTATCGAGATACAGAGATCGCTTAATAAAAGGGAGCATAGATATTGGGGAAGATGCAATGGGTATGGATGAGAATTTTTCTAATTCTGTCTATGTTTCTACTAAAGTTGCTAAAGATATTATTGGAAAAAAATATTATAAAAAATTCATAAAAGCTCGAAATAAAATCCGCAAAACAGGAAAGCCTAAATCCATTTTATTACCAGCAGGTGTGAAGTTTAAAATGGATAAAGAATTAAATGTAATTATTGGTGAAAATGTTTTAGGATTCTTGGAAGGAACCGATCCTAAATTGAAAAATGAAATCGTAGTAGTATCGGCACATTATGACCATTTAGGAAAAAGAGGTGATGATATTTATAATGGAGCAGACGATAATGGTTCTGGTTCTTCTATGGTTTTAAATTTAGCGGAAGCCTTCAAAAAAGCAAAAGAAGAACAATTAGGTCCCAAAAGAAGTATTTTATTTATCTGGGTTTCTGGAGAAGAAAAAGGATTATTGGGTTCAGAATATTATGTAAAACATCCTGTTTATCCTTTAGAAAATACTATTGTGGATGTCAATGTGGATATGGTCGGTAGAGTAGATGAAAAACACAAAGACAATCCAAATTATATTTATGTCATCGGAGCAGATCGTTTAAGTACAGAATTGCATGACATCAATGAAAATGCAAATAAAAAATATACGCAATTAGAATTGGATTATACCTTTAACGAAGAAGATGATCCTAATCGATATTATTATCGTTCAGATCATTATAATTTTGCCGAAAAGGGCATTCCTGCAATATTTTATTTTAGTGGTGTGCACGATGATTATCATAGAACATCTGATACTGTTGAAAAAATACAATTTGATAAGATGGAAAAAATAGGTAAACTTATTTTTCATACCGTTTGGCAATTAGCCAATCAAGAAAAAACTATTGAAGTGGATGTTAAACAAAAGGACAATTAAATAAAAAAATCCCAAAGCGAATTCGCCTTGGGATTTTTTAAATTCTGAATGGATCAAAATTAAAACTGCATTTAAACTTGAATGATTAAACCATCTTTCATGGTCAAAATTTTGTCGGATAGTTGCGCCATTTCGTTATTATGAGTAACAATAACAAAAGTCTGATCAAAATCTTTCCTTAATTCATGTATCAATTTATGTAACTCTTCTGAAGTAGACGTATCAAGATTTCCTGTTGGTTCATCAGCAAAAACAACAGCTGGATTATTTATTAAAGCACGAGCCATAGCGACTCTTTGTTGTTCTCCACCAGATAATTGAGTTGGCTTATGACTCATTCTTTTAGATAAACCGAGATATTTTAAGAGTTCGGTACCTCGTTCTCTGGTTTTTTTGGTGTCTTTTTTACCAATAAAACCAGGTAAGCATACATTTTCTAGTGCTGTAAATTCTGGCATTAAATGATGAAATTGAAAAACAAAACCAATATGTTGATTTCGAAATTGAGCAATTTCCTTTTGAGATAATTCACCAACCTTAATACCATTGATAATAAGGTCACCAGAATCAAATTCATCTAATGTTCCTAAAATATGTAATAAGGTACTTTTACCTGCGCCCGATTTACCAACAATGGATACAATTTCTCCCTTGTTAATTTCAATATTAACTCCTTTTAGTACTTCAAGGTTTCCATAAGATTTGCAAATGTCTATTCCAGATATCATATAAATGTGAAGATAATTGAATCTGCTTCATCTACGAAAACTATTTAATATTAATTTGAGAAGAAGGAATAAGAATGCGATCTTTTTGAAAAGAATGATAAATGACAATTGATTCATTAAAATCTTATTTGAAGGATAGTTGTTTTATTTTTTATTTACTTAAAGAAGTCATTTTGTTTACCTCAAGATTTTAAAAAAGTGGCTTGTTAGTGTCACATTCGTTTGCGTTTTCAGATATATATGTATGTAAAAGGCGTGCACCTTGAAAATTGTTAGATCAGAAAAATATAAAATAATGAAAAATTTAAATTGGTTATGGATTTGTATGACAGTAATGTGTTGTACTTTAATATTGGCTTCTTGTGATGATGAAAACGTTGATGATACTGTTTTGACAGAAGATTATGATTGTCCCGCTATCGAAGCATTTTTTGGTGAGCCTTGTACAACAGCAACAGGGGAACTTGGCTTAGTGAATCCCAATTGCGAATGTGAAATCATTAATGTAGTAGGAGAATTTGATTGTCCAGATATAGCTTCAAATTTTGGAGATCCTTGTTTAATAGGTAATAGGATTGTAGGAACGGTTACAGAAAATTGTGATTGTGAACATGTAAATAATGCACCTGAAGGAGTAGATTGTCCAGATCTTGGAGCATATGTTGGAGAACCTTGTTTTAATGATAATGGGGAATTTGGATTTGTGAATCCTGCTTGTGAATGTGAAATATTAGAAAATACAAATCCAACTGGAACATGGGATTGTGTAGGATTAGAAGTAAACATTGGATATCCATGCATCACTGAAAATGGGGATGTAGGTTGTATCACAGAAGATTGCGAATGTGCTCACACACCAGACCAAGGAGGCGAATACGATTGTCCCGCTCTAGGTACTTATTTTGGAGAACCTTGTTTTAATAATAACTATGAATTTGGATTTGTAAATGAAGATTGTGAATGTGAAGTTATTGATCAAAGTGGTTTATATGACTGCCATGACTTAGAAGTAAATTATGGCGAACCATGTATTAATGAAAATGGAATGATTGGAAGTATTAGTCAAAATTGTGAATGTGATTACATTTCAAATCCTGGAATTGAATTTGATTGTGAAAATCTAGAAGCATTTATTGGAGATCCTTGTTTTACAGCTGATGGCGAATTTGGATTTGTAAATCCTGCTTGTGAATGTATCATAATGGAGCATCCTGATATGGATTGGGACTGCCCGAATTTAGAATTGAATTATGGCGAACCTTGTATTACAGATTCTGGAGAAGTTGGTTGTATAGATGAAGATTGTGAATGTGCGCATACGCCAGATCAGGGCGGTGTTTATGATTGTATTGATTTAGAGGCATACTTTGGTCAGCCTTGTTTCACCGATAATGGCGAATTTGGTTATGTCAATGAAGATTGTGCTTGTGAAGCATTAGATGATCCTCAATTTGAAGATTGTCCTGAATTAGGATT
Organism: Saprospiraceae bacterium; assembly: GCA_020627985.1. Lineage (GTDB taxonomy): Bacteria > Bacteroidota > Bacteroidia > Chitinophagales > Saprospiraceae > JAHDCE01. Next base: position 6,204 of record JAHDFV010000008.1, on the reverse strand, counting down.
AATGGTAGGAGAACCTTGTTTGACAGAAAATGGTGTGATTGGATTTGTAACTCCTGATTGCGATTGTATTCAAGATAAAGGAGGTGTTCCATTTGATTGCCCAAGTTTAGAGGCTTTCATCGGTGATCCATGCTTTAATAATGCAGGAGAGTTTGGTTTTGTGAATCCAAATTGTGAATGTGAAGTAGAACCGAATAATGGAGGATTTGATTGTCCTAATATTGAAGCCAATTATGGAGAGCCTTGTATTACGTCTGATGGTCAATTAGGAATAGCAAATGAAGATTGCGAATGTGAATCTTCACCTGGACAAGGTGTTTATGATTGTCCAAGTTTAGAAGCATATATTGGAGATCCTTGTTTTAATGCTACAGGACAGTTTGGTTTAGTGAATCCAGATTGTGAATGTGAAATTTTTGAAAATGAAGAATGTCCAGGTTTAGGTTATATTGGAGATCCTTGTATAACAGCTAATGGAGGACAAGGCTATGTAACTCCGAATTGTCAGTGTGAATAATTAATAGGTATAGTTTTAAATTTTAGTTGAAGGGCTTTTGGTGAAGCAGTTGTTCGCAACTGTTTCATCAAAGTTTTTTAAGAATGTCTATAAAAATTCATTTTTTTTATGAAGGTAAATAATGAAATAATTGTTTTATGTAAAGCCAAGGATCGGCTTGCACAAAAACAATTGTATCATCAATTATTACCTTATTTAAATGCAGTTTGTAAAAGATATTTAAATGATTTAACCTATGGGAATGACGTGTTACAAGAAACCTTCATTAATTTATTTTCTAAATTAGATCAATTTGATCCAGTAAAAGGAAAGTTTATTAATTGGGCGATAAAAATAACGATTAACTGCTGCTTGAAACAAAATAATAAAAAAAATAAATTTTTAGCTTTTGATATTGCATTACCTAGTTTTAAAATGAAAGTTGATCCGATTGTTTTTTCAAAATATTCAAACGAAGAAATGATGCAATTTTTAAAGAAAATGCCTGAAAATTATTTTCAAGTATTTAATTTATTTCTCATCGATGGTTTTTCACATAAAGAAATTGCAGAATTATTAGAAATAGATGAATCACTTTCTAGAAAAAGAATGTCTAGAGCAAAAGCTTGGATCAGTAAAAGAATTAGTGCCGAACAGTTTAGTAATTTTAATATTCCAGCAAGGGGTGAATGAATATTAAAAAGAAATAAATGATGAAAGAAATTTTACAAAATATTAAAGAACGATTTAATGGAGCGCAATCTCTAGAAGGAATAGACGAAAATGCTATTTGGTCTGGGATAGAAAATACATTAAATCAAGAAGGGGGCAAAAAGAAAAGGAAAAAGCGTTTTTTCTTTATTTTCTTCTTTTTAGGAATATTAGGAATGTCAGCTTTTTTCGTATTGAATCATATTGATAATGAAATAGAACAAGAAGCATTTGTTGCAACAGAAAAGAAAATTAATTCAAATACGAATAATATAGAAAATAAGGGAGAAGGATTTATTATTAATCAAAATAATAAAACTATAACTCAAGAAAATGAATTGCTTGAAACATTAGTAGAAAGAAATGAAGGAATTAATCAAAAAAATAAATGGACTCAAAATGATGAAGCTAAAAAAATAAATAATAAAAATTTTACTTCAATTGAAATTATTCAAGAAGAAAAAATAAATAGTGAGCTTGTTTTAAATGATAAAATCAGATCAACAATTCATTCTAATTTAAATACATCGATTAAAAATATAATAACTCCGAAACAAGAATTAAAAGAAGATAAGATATTAATTATGGATCATTCATTAGTAATATTTGAGGATAAAGAAATTGAAGTTGAAAAGAAAAAAATATTATTTGAATTGCCAATGTTAGAATCTGTATTTGTAATTGATGATGTAAAAGAAAAAATTGAATTAATTCATGTTGTAAATCAGAAAAAAAAGACAGCCAAAAAGAACGTAACAAAACAATGGGAGTTAGGCGTAATGGGTGGAATTAATATTATAGATCAAAAATATAATAGTAATTCATCCTTTAGTGAAAAACTAAAAGAAACACATCAAAATGAAATGAGTTATTCTACAGGAATCCAAGCTACCTTAAAAAAAGGAAAAAATTGGTTTGTAAAATCAGGAATAGAATTTAATGAAAATCAAGTTGAATTTAATATTCTTCATGTATCAGATTCAACAATGGAACGAATGAGTTCAGTTGGTTTAGAAACGATACCTGCAAAAGCGCATCGAACAATTAAATGGCATAATAAATATAGAAGTATAAATGTACCATTAGAAATAGGTTGGTACAAAGAAATGAAAAAGATGGAATTGGGGATAAGTGCAGGAATAGGATTAAATTATATGTATCAACAAAAAGGTAAAACAATCAACTCTTCTAATGAAATTGTAGAAATAGGAAAAGCAAAGGAGACAAGACCTTATAATACTTTATTCATGTCTTATAGAACATCTCCCTTTGTAAAGTACAGGCTGACTTCAAAAATAGGAATCGTGTTAAGTCCAAGTATACATTGGAATCAGTATGGTCATTCTAATGTTTATGAAATGAATACATCAAGCCTTCAATACGCCTTGAATGCAGGCTTAACGATAAAATTATAAGTAACGCTTCATACAAATGTCTATTGAGGAGGGCGCTTTTTAAATACTAAAGTACCTACCGCTTCAAATTTTAAAAAGACTTCATCCATATGAGGCGCATCTTGTTCTAATTCTTGACTGAGGTCTTGTCCAGCCCAATGTTCGTAATGTTTACCATTGCGCCAAAGCTTACTTTCGGTTACATCATAAATGACTCCTTTATAGGCCACCCAAATCTCTTTCATATCTTGTCCATTGCGCAAAGCCAATTGATTTTGAGTATAGCTGGGTAAGCTCATATTTTAACATTATTTAGGTCGCCAAATATTATTCTGAAATGACAAGTATTAAGAAATGAAAAGATGGTAAATCATTCTAATATGAAAGAATTTATTGTAAATAAAAGTAATAGCAACACATATATATAATGTTGATATTCAGATACTAAAACTCTTCCATATTTTCTTCGTTTTTCCGAAAAATTTTCTTCGATTCCGTTCCATATAAGACTGAAATAAACTACCTTTGCAGCAAAATTAAGCGGGAAATCTCGAAAATTAATGGATTTGATGAGGAAAACGATAATTTGTTTGATAAGTATAATGTTCTTGACGCTAGGTTACCTAACGGCACAAGACCATTCAGGACATGGACATGATCACAAAGGGCATGACCATAGTACTCACCAAGGTCACGACCATTCTGGACATGATCATTCAGGACATAACCATAGTGGACATGATCACTCTGGGCATGACCATAAACAAAATGCTGCACATCATGATGATCACGGTCATGGTCATCACCACTGTGATTGTGGAAAGCATGATGATAAATTCGATGCAGGTAAAATAGCGTTTCACCACATCATGGATTTTAATCAATTTCATGTTTTTGGTGATTTTTATGTTCCCCTACCTTGTTTCTTGAAATCTGATGATGGCTTCAAAGCAATGTTATCAAGTTCATTTGGTAATGCAGGTCATGGAAACGGTAAATATGCAATAGATCGATATGTTATGGTTCATGGAACTGTAATGAGAATAGTTGATTCTTCTTTCCCAATGGGAAAAGTAGAAGTAGGTTGTTATGGCCATGAAGACATCATGAAAGATGGTAAAGAATTACCACTGTATACCGTGAGTTATAATGGTAAATGTTTAGAACTACATGAAAAATCTACTCTAGATGGTGGAATTTTAGGAGGGGGTATTACTTCTTTCTATGATTTCTCAATTACGAAGAATGTATTCACAATGCTTTTAGGATTTTTAATCTTATTCCTTTTATTCCGTACAGCAGCAAAAGCTTATGTTACTAGAAAAGGAATGGCACCTAAAGGAATCCAATCTTTATTAGAACCCGTTGTTCTATTTATTAGAGATGAAGTTGCTGTTCCGTTCTTTGGACACAAAGCAGATAAATTCCTTCCTTATCTTTTATCTGTATTCTTCTTTATAGTAGGATTAAATTTAATTGGGCAAATACCTTTCTTTCCTGGATCGGGTAACGTAACAGGAAGTTTAAGTGTAACAGCGGTATTAGCGGTGTTCACTTTTATACTAACAACAATTAATGGTAATAAACATTACTGGGAGCACATCGTTTGGATGCCTGGTGTACCTGCTTGGGTTAAAGTTATTTTAACTCCAGTAGAGATCATGGGTATGTTTATTAAGCCTGTAACACTGATGTTGCGTTTATTCGCCAATATCACCGCAGGTCACATTGTATTGGTCATTTTCGTGAGTTTGATCTTTATTTTCGGAGGAGCGCCTACCATGACACAAGCTGGTAGTACTGGAGGATCAATCTTAGGAACTGCAATGGCAATACCATTAACCATGTTTATGATGGCAATTGAGTTATTAGTCGCCTTCATTCAAGGATTTGTATTCTGTATTCTTTCTGCGGCTTATATTGGAGCAGCAGTAGAAGAAGCACATCATTAAGATGTAAAACCCTCTGAAAGCAGAGGAATTATAATTGACAAAAGAATTTATTCATTTTATATAAACATTTTTATCATGACTGGTACATTAGCAGCATTAGGAGCAGGATTAGCAGTAATCGGCGCAGGCATCGGAATCGGAAACATTGGCGGAAAAGCTATGGAAGCGATTGCACGTCAGCCAGAAGCAGCTGGAGACATCCGTTCTAACATGATCTTAATGGCAGCTCTTATTGAGGGTGCAGCACTTATCTGTATCATCCTTGCTTTCTTTATCTAAGAAAGAAGACGCTCGTCAGAGAAATAAGGATGATAGCTTAACGGTTGGTTAAGGTGTCATCCTTTTTAAGAAAAAAATTATAATTCGATATAATATTATACATCATGATTATAGCAAAATTTTACCCGTTTATCCCTGAACCAGGGTTAATGTTATGGACCATTTTAATCTTCTCATTATTTTGGTTTTTGATGTCAAAATTTGCTTTCAAGCCAATAGCTGGAGCATTAAAAGAGAGAGAAACAGATATCCAAAAAGCATTGGATGAAGCTAAAATGGCTCGTCAAGAAATGGCGAACCTTAAGTCTGAGCACCAAGTGTTACTAGACCAGGCCAAAGAAGAGCGTTCTCAAATCTTATTGCAAGCTAAAGAAGCTGCTGAATCTTATAGAAAAGAGCAGAAAGAGAAAGCAGATAGCGAATTTCGGATTAAAGTAGATTCTGCTTTAGAAGAAATTGAAAACAGAAAGATGGAGGCAATGGTAACCATCAAAAATGATGCAGGTCAAATGGCATTAGATATCGCTGAAAAAATTCTTAAAAAAGAATTGAAAGGTGATCCAGCGCAAGTTTCCTTTGTAAAAGGATTAGTGGACGATATCAAATTATCTTAATTTAGATTTTACCAAGTTTAATCATTCTAGTAATGACTAAACGAATAAAATCTCAATATCTAATCGTATGAGTGTACAACGAATAGCTTCCAGATATGCAAAATCTTTGATTGAGCTTTCATCTGAACAAGGTAAGTTAGATAAAATATTATCTGATTTAGAACTATTTGAAAAAGTAGCATCTAACAGAGATTTTAGCTTAATGCTAAAAAGCCCTGTCATCAAATCAGATAAGAAGAAAGCCATTTTTGATGCTATCCTAGGAGATAAAATGGATAAATTGACCTCTACTTTTTTTGATATTATTTTAAGAAAAGGAAGAGAATCTCAATTGCCTGCGATTGCAAAAGAATTTCGATTGCAATATAAAGTATTGAAGCATATTTCATCTGTAAAATTAATTACAGCTACGCCTTTGGCGGATGATGCAATCGCTTCGATCAAAAAACAAATTGAAGCATCTGATGCTACTGATGATCATATTGATCTTGAAGTAGAGGTCGATGAAAAATTATTAGGAGGATTCGTTATTGAATTCGATAATAAACGATTTGATACAAGTGTTGCTCATAAATTAGCTCTTTTAAAGAAAGAGTTTGAGGGCAATCAATATGTAAAAGAATTTTAATACCCATCTTGTTTGTATCGTCAATAAGTTCCAATTCGTTATGGACGATATCAGATCAGAAAAAGGGCTTTTTATAAATTATTAAATACTCGGAAAATGGTTGATGTAAAACCTGATGAAATAAGTGCGA
>JAHDFV010000232.1 GCA_020627985.1 Saprospiraceae bacterium | reverse complement strand
AGCCGTCCAGTGCTTCTAATGAAAAATTTGCTAAACAACTGATTAAAGAAAATAAGGCTTTAAAAGATCAGATAAGTGATCTTGAAGATAATGTAGCAGTGCTTGGGAAGCAATTAAAAAAAGCAACAGCATCAGGCGCTACTGCCCAAGACTTAGAAGAAGTTAGAAAAACACTCGAATTAAAACAAAAGGAATTATCGGATATCATACAGAAAAAGGATAAAGAAAAACAAAGATTATTAACTAAATATAAAGGTAAAGAATACCAGTTAGTTGAAGCCAAAAAAGCAGCTGAACAAGAAGTAGAATTAGCAAATGCTCAAGCAGATCGATTTAAGTTAGGTGCAGGACTAGGCGGAATTATTGCTGCATTAATTTTTGGAGGTTTATTTTTTGGTTATCGATCTCAAACAAAAGCAAGAAAGAATTTAGCCGCTAAAAATGAAATAATTGCTGAAGAGCAAGAAAGATCTGAAGAGCTATTATTAAATATCTTACCTCAAAATATTGCCTTAGAATTAAAAGAAACAGGTGCAGCAAAAGCAAGGAAACATAATGATGTTACAGTATTCTTTTCTGATTTTAAAAACTTTACCAAAGTTGCAGAACGCCTTTCTCCAGAACAATTAGTGAAAGAATTAGACTATTGTTTTAAAGGATTTGATTTTATTATTTCTCAATACCCTAGTATAGAAAAAATAAAAACAATTGGTGATGCTTATATGTGTTGTTCCGGACTTTCAGGGAAACATCCCAAAGCTGCGGAAGACATGCTAAAAGCGGCTATGGACATGCAAGAATTTTTATACGATTATAAAGCAGACCGACAGTCGAAAAGCTTACCATTCTTTGAAGCTCGAATTGGAGTTCATTCAGGACCAGTGGTTTCTGGTGTAGTAGGAAGTAAGAAATTTGCTTATGATGTTTGGGGAGATACCGTAAATGTAGCTTCAAGAATGGAATCAAATGGAGATGTAGGAAAAGTAAATATCTCAGCAGATACCTTTAAAAAAGTTAGATATAAATTCTCTTGTCAATCTAGAGGTCAAATTAGTGTAAAAAACAAAGGGATGATTGAAATGTACTTTGTTGATAAAGAACTATAACAATAGATGAGTTCTCGCACTACTCCACCTAAGATGAAGGCAATAGAGACTGTTGCGCTTCCACAATACCAAGTAAAACATTATGAAAATGGTTTACGCCTAATTATTATTGATGCTGGTGTTCATGAAGTCTTCAAATTAGAAACCATTTTTAATGCAGGACGGTTTTATGAAACGAAAAAACTCGTTTCGGGTGCTACACTTCAGTCGTTTAGAGAAGGTGCAGAAGGTTATAGTTCAGAAGCCATAGCTGAAACCTTTGATTTTTATGGCGCAAGTTTTTATACTCCAACCAACCTAGATGTTTCAACGTTGACTTTATATGGATTAAACCAGCATTTTGATGCGCTACTTCCGCTTTATAAAACGATTGTTACTAAACCCACTTTCCCTGAAAAAGAATTCAAAGAATACATTACAGAAAGAAAGCAAAGACTTCAAGTAGATCTTTCTAAAAATGATGTTTTAGCCTATCGAAAGGTAACGGAAAACATTTATGGTGATGAACATCCTTACGGCTATAATAGTAATAAAGAATTATACGATCAATTAAAAGTAAGTGATGTTATTGATCATTATAATAGAAATTATAAAACAGGTAATTGTACGGTAATTATAAGTGGTAAGATTAATTCTAAAATGATTTCTCAATTAGAGAATGAATATTTCCCTTTTATTTCGATAGGAAAATCGGAACCATTTTCTTTTAAGATTAAACCCCATTCAGAAAAAAAACAATTTTTAGAAAAAGAAAAATCAGTTCAAACTGCTATAAGAATAGGATGTAGATTATTTGAAAAAGAACATCCAGATTATTGTGGTATGTATTTTTTAAACATCATTTTAGGAGATTATTTTAGCTCAAGATTAATGATGAATATCAGAGAAGATAAAGGATATACTTATAATATATATTCTATGTTGGATATGATGAAAAGAGATGGTTTATTTCTCATCGCTACTGAAACAGCAAACGAACATACCCAAGCATTAATCAAAGAAATTGAACACGAATTTGAACGATTAAAAACGGAGCCAATCCCTAATGAGGAATTAGAAATGGCGAGAAATTTTACTTTAGGTACTTTATTATCTGCTTTAGATGGCCCTTTCAATTCATCAGATATTATCAAAGAATTGTACCTAGATCACTTGGACGAAAACCATTTTAATAAACTTGTTCACACCATAAAAACCATTACTGGGGATGAACTTTCAATTTTGGCACGAAAATATCTGAATTTAAGTAATATGTCTACTTTGACTGTAGGCAAAAGCACTTAAATCCATTTTTTATGAACAAGCACTTTTACCTGAATATCAGTCTTTTATTTCTTATTTGTTTGCCAATTTCCTCCATTATTTCTCAAATATCATCGCAAAACGCGAATTATATCAGGGCAAATTTTAAAGAAAATAAAGGAGTTGAAATCATTATTCGAGAATTAGATAATGAAATTCACAGATTAATTTTAGAGCGATCAGCAGACGGAATAAATTATGAACAGATTAAAATCTGGGATATTAAGAATGGTCTTTTTGATGAAGATGGATATAAATTTATAGATGAAAGTTTTTTCATAGGATTTAATTATTATAAAACGTTTGCGATCTCAGAAGATGAAGGAATTGTACGATCACATACAACGGTTACAAAAGCGTATCGATCTCCAGAAGAAGTTTTAATTTATCCAAATCCATCTACAGATTGGATTCATGTTTCTGTCTATGAAGGTACTCAAGAAGAAGTCGAAATTACATTAAGTGATGCAATGGGAAAAGTATTAATTTTCCAATCAGGAATACAAGTAGGAGAGCATTGGCATTTTAAAATTGATGTTTCAGATTTAGCTACAGGTACATATTTTATTCGGGTAAAAGGAGATATAGATTCAATCGTTTTATCCCCAATTAAATTTTATGTACAACGTCCAGGATAAATTAAATGATAAAAATCATATAATAAATATTTAATTTTTTAATTGAGTTAATCTTGTGACGAAATATTTTTTTAATTCAAAAAAATAAATGGAATAAAAAATAAAAAAAGCGAATTACATTTTTGTAATTCGCTTTTTTAAATTAAATAATAAATATAAATCTATTTTTTAATTTTTGATTTTCGGATCATTAAAAACATGGCAATTCCTAATGATAACATACTTAAAGAAATCGTAAACCATGCACTTGAATCTTCCGATAGAAATCTATGATCTAAAAATTGTCCGAGAATAGTTCCTATCAAAATGATAAAAAACATTTGAAAAACTAAAGACAAAAATTCTGCGTAAGAACGATAACTATTAGCTCGCTTTTTTCGCGTCTGCTGTAGCAGGTGTTCTTCCTGATTGACTGATTTCTTTTGCTGATGGTTTTGGTTTTCCTGCAAATCCATTAGATTCTTGCTTACCCATCTTACAACCTACATTGAATATTGCTCCAGATTGAACGATAAGCTTATTGGTAAATATTTCGCCTTTAACTTCAGCAGTTTCTCTTACATTTAACAGCTCACTTACATGAATTGTTCCGTCCATTCTTCCCTCTACAATTGCATTAGCACAACGAATTTCTCCTTCTACATATCCAGTAGGTCCGATAATAACTTTAGACTTACAAATTAAAGTTCCTTTTATAGTTCCATCAACTCTCAAATCGCTTTCAGAATTGATTTGCCCTTCTATAACTGTTCCTTTAACTAAACTATTTAAAGCATTAAAAGCTGCAGGAGATGCTTTTTTACTAACGGTATTACTCTCTTCTTTTTTTTTATTTCCAAACATTGAAATCGGTTAAGTCTTTTATAAATTAAAACAGAATAACAATAATATTAATTGTTACGCATGTCAATTGGCTTTAATATGTAAATGTATTAAAATGAGGTTATCAAAAATATGCTTTTTTTTTATTTCTGCAAACAGAAAAAGTAAATTTATATGAATACAACGCCTTAAATGTGACAGGCAAAACTACCTTGTTGGTCATTTAAAATGAAATATAATCAACAGGGTCAACAGCTTTTCCTTGAGACCATAATTCAAAATGCAAATGAGGTCCACTTGATAAAGTCCCCGTATTACCTATAATAGCCACTGCTTCACCAGAAGTTACAGTGTCGCCTACTTTTTTTAATAAAGCAGAATTATGTTTATAAATGGAGACCACATTATTTGGGTGTTGAACTGCAATTGTTTTCCCTGTTTCCATTGTCCAATCTGACTGTATAACAACGCCATCCATAATAGATTTAATGGGCGTATTTTTAGGAGCTAAAATATCTACACCATAATGTCCTTTATCTTGTCGAAAACCATTGCTAATTTCCCCCTTAATCGGTGCTATTAAATATAATTGTTCTAATGGAACCCCTCTATTGGGCGAAAACTTATTTTCAATGTCATTTTCTAATTCCTCAGGCACTTTTATCAATTCATCTGTTTCTACAGCGTTCCTTAGTTCTTCATCTTCTTCAATTCTTTCAAGGTTCAATAAACTATCAGGGACAATGTTGGCGGTGTCTATTTCTGGTATACCATCCTCAGTTTCAAAATTTGAAGCAAAAATTCGTTGTACACTTTGGATATACGTTTGGTTAGCATTATTAATTTCTTCCAGTTCTTCTATTTTGTTCGCTAAAGCTTCGGCATCATCTCTTAGATTTACATCTCCGTAGCCTGGTATCCATTGTTTAACAGGCGTGAATACAATAAAAAGTAAAACAAAAAATGCAGTTGCAACAACCAAAGTACTGAGCAACAAATATATATTCAGACGAGTTAAACGATAAGAACCGACTTCTTCAAAGGATTCATCTTTCATGACAACCAATCGATAAGTATGTTTTAATCGTTCAGCCCAGCTTTCTTTTTCTTGATTCTCTGTTGACATTTCAGTCTTTTTTCGAATTATTTAGTGTTCAAATTCAATATACTACAATAGAATGACAGGTTATTCGAGTATCATTCATAAATTTGTAGTATTAAAATAGTGTTTTGAAGTATAATTTATACCTCAAAAATACGTTGCTTTATTGGATAATTCATTTTTATCCATAATTCATGTTTTTCGGTACAAAAATTGGACAATACTATATATTATAAAAAACAAGCAACTATACACATTCGTTGTGTTGAATACGTTTTTTAATAATAAGTTTATCAAATGTCTGATAAAAACGATAAGAATTGAAAAAATATACCAATTTCATATTAGTCATACTTTTATTAGCTGGACTTTCTTCTTGTGCAACAAAGAAGAAAACTAAAAAGAGAACTCTAGCTAATAGAACATACCACAATCTTACTTCGCATTATAATGGATATTTTAATGCCAATGAGCTTTATAAAAAATCTTTAAGAAGTCTTGAAGATGGTCATCAGGATAATTATAATCAAATTCTAGATCTCTACAAATATGTTGCTTCTGACCAAGAAAAAACAGTTGATGGAGATATAGAAACGGCAATTCAAAAATTATCAGTTGTAGTACAATTACACCGTAGGGGTGATTGGACAGACGATTGTTATCTCCTTTTGGGAAAATTAAGGTATTTACAAAAAGATTATGAAGGTGCGCAAGAAGCTTTTGATTATCTAATAGCTGAATACAATCCATTAGCACTTGAGAAAAAGAAAAATATTGGCAAAAAGAAGAAGAAAAAGAAAAAGAAGAAAAAATCCAACAAGAAAAAAGATGAAAAGCCAGATAAATTCCCTTTAGAAAAAAGACCTGCTTTTGAGGAATCTATGATTTGGATGGCTCGTACTTATGTAGAAAGAGGTTTATATGATGATGCAGACTTATTATTGACTCGTCTTAAAAATGATAAAAAAACACATAAGGACAATTATGATGATATCGCTGAAGTAACAGCGTACAATAATTTAAAACAAGAAGAGTACGAAAAAGCATTGCCTTTATTAGAAGAAGCGTATGAACTTTCTAAAAAGAAAAAGAAGAAATTACGTTATGCATATATCATGGCTCAAATTCATCAGGAAGCAGGAAGGTCAGAGAAAGCATTTGCTTCCTTCGATCAGGTATTGAAAAATGGACCAAAGTATGATATGGAATTCAATGCACGTCTTAGTATGGTGACCAGTAAATGGAAAACAGGAAAACAAAGTTCATATTACCCGGATC
>JAHDFV010000231.1 GCA_020627985.1 Saprospiraceae bacterium | reverse complement strand
GAGCTGTCTTTTTACACCAATTAGAAAGTATTGTTGGTGAGAAAGCCTTTGATAAAGGCATGTTAGCATATTATGACACTTGGAAATTCAAGCATCCAAATACAAATGACTTTATTCGCGTTATGGAAAAGGTTTCTGGGATGGAATTAGATTGGTATAAAGAACATTGGGTTAATTCAATTAATACCATTGATTATGGTTTAAAAGAGGTTGTGGCTGGAGATAGTAAAAAACAAACTAAAATCGTTTTGGAAAAAATTGGAGTGATGCCCATGCCGATAGATGTATTGGTTACTGAAAAAGATGGAACCCAAACTATTCATACCATTCCATTAAGAATAATGAGGGGAGAAAAGCCCCAAGAGAATATGGAAATTGGTTTTAAAGTTGCTGAGGATTGGCCTTGGACAAACCCTACTTATGAGTTGATCATAGATTGTAAATTAAAGAAAGTAGTCAAAGTAGAAATTGATCCTACAAGAAGAGTTGCAGAAATGGATATTGAAAATAATAGTTGGGAACAATAATTCTTATTTTTTTGTTCGACATAGAAACCGTCTTTCTCTTGCAGGAAGACGGTTTTTTATTTAATTTTTTTTATCTTCAGTTAACCTAGAACGAAATTCACATTTTAATAAATTTCAAAAAACAAAACGAATGAAAGCCTTATCTTTTTTAGCACCCATTTTAAAATTTTTTAAATTTTTTGGTTTCATCTATCGGATTATTGGATTGGTCGGTTGCTTTATATTTTTTAGTAGTAATATTCAAGATTTAATGTTTACTTCTAGTCATGCTGGCGCCGAAGCTATGTCTATTGAAAAATTAATTTCATTGCCTAAAGATGAAATCCCCCGTTATCTAAAATTAGACAATTTAGCATTATTAAATGATGCTTATGTTGTGACTCAAAATGAAGATACAGGTGCAATCATGGATGCCTCATATCCTGTTTATTCATTGAGTCAAATGGCAGAAATGGATAGTATTACTGGCGCAAGTGAAATATTAGCTCATGTCATTGTAAAGGATAACGATTTCAACGAGGATTCATTATCTATCTTAATGAATGTCAATGGTTTATACGAAGATGAATCTTTTGAAGAGGTTAGAGATATTCTAACCTCTAGCGGTGTAAATGTAAGTCCCAATGCTATACTTATCGTAAAAGATGAAGCACCATCTTTTTCTTCTAGTTTGCTTTGGACATTTCTTACGGGTCTTATTGGTTTATTGATTCTTTTATCTTTCATTCCAAACAGTATGCTCGGTGTAAAAGAAGAAGTTGAACTGAATGAATCCACATCTAATGAAGAAGAAATTATTGAGAATAATGATGTTTCATTAAAAGAAAACAATCCAGAAAATGATCCTGGGCAAAAGGATGATTCTGATTTTGTATAATTACTATATTCTTATTAAAAATACAATGAGACTTTGTTATGATTAAGAAGTGATTTAAGAACATAATGTTAATTTCTTTGCAAGTCATTGAAAAACAATACCGATAGCTATCGGTATCAGCTTTTTATCCATCCATAGCTATCCCGATAGCTATCGGGAATGAATCTCAAAAAGAGCTTCATCTTGTTTTACAAGCACTTACAAATCATTTTAACATTAGTTTTTAAATCACTTCTAAGTTTTTATCTTTTAATATAATTAGAACTTAAAATACTTTTCGTAATAAAGTCTTTCTACAAAAAATATAGTTTCTGTTACATGTTAAATAATTATATTAGATAAAATCATAAATTATCCTATTGAAAAAAGCTAAAAAATTAAGCTTTATATACAATTTTGGTATATTTATGGATATACAATCAATATAAATTGATTCTAGGAAAACCATTTGTAATTTCACATAACAAATAAGAACTATATCTCCTAGATTCTTGTTGATCTTAAAGAAAAACTATCTAAATGTCATCAGGGTTCGATCCACATTTTATTAAATACAAATTCAGAGATCTGAAAGTCTACTCTTCTACAGAGTGGTTAGCAGATAATAAAAAGAAATATCGTCAAGTATTTGATCGCTTTGATACGACATATGTCTATGCGGAACTTTCATTTTACAACAAACTCTTTGATGAAGATGATTGGGAAATTGAAGTAGAGTTAAAATGTTTCTCTATAAAAAGAGGTAGAAAAGAAGTTTGTACGCTCCCTTTTCGACGTAAAGTCAGTAAATACGATAATGTAGTTTATATCCGAGAAGGTTGGGGTAATCAAAAAGAAGGTGCTTTTTGGAAAAAAGGGACTTACTATTGGGAAGCTTGGATTGAAGGGGTAAAAGTGGCTACCAAGTATTTTTATGTTGAGGATACTGGTAAAGAAGCTGAAAAAGGAGAGAATCCGTATATAGATATTAAGAGTCTTAAATTATATGAAGGCTCATTTGATGATCGTCCCGAATTTGAAAGAAATTACTATAAAATATTTAGTAGTGAAGAGACTCGGTACGTCTATGTCGAAATCACTTTAAAGAATGAATATCCAGGTAAACCTTGGCAATGTGAGCTTTTCACCAAGTTTTACAATAATGCGAAAGAACTAAAAGGTCAAGTCGTACGGCTACAGCGAGTAGAGAAAAAGGATGATATCATCAAAATTACTGCTGGTTGGGGTTCCAATGTAAAAGGGTCTTGGCGTAAGGATTTATATACAGCTGAGATTATTTTCATGGATCGATTATTGGCTGTTGTTCCTTTTGAGGTAGGTGAAGATTTTGTAGAAGGAAGCCCTGGAATTTGGTTCCCAGATAAACAAACGACATTCTTACAACAAGAAGATGACGATCATGAAAACTTCGAAGATGTTCTTGCAAAACTTGAAGCGTTAATTGGACTTGGAGCTATTAAAACAAAAGTGAGAGATCATGCGAGTTATATCCAATTTTTACAACTAAGAAAGAATAAAGGATTCCTTGAAAAGGATGAGATTAACGTTCATTCTGTTTTCATTGGAAATCCTGGAACAGGAAAGACTACGGTTGCAAAAATGATGGGTAAGCTCTATAAAAAAATGGGTTTACTATCTAAAGGTCATGTCCATGAAGTAGATCGTGTTGATTTAGTAGGTGAATATATTGGTCAGACCGCTCCAAAAGTGAAGGAAGCTATTGAAAAAGCTAGAGGAGGCGTACTCTTCATTGATGAAGCTTACGCATTAGCTCGTTCGAATGATGATAGTAAGGATTTTGGTCGAGAAGTGATTGAGATTCTCGTAAAAGAAATGTCTAATGGCATTGGTGATTTAGCGGTTATTGTTGCTGGATATCCGAAGGAAATGAAGCATTTCTTGGATTCTAATCCAGGTTTAAAATCTAGATTTAAAATTTTCTTTGAATTTGCTGATTATTTACCTCAAGAATTAGCGCAGATTGCTTCATATGCTTGCATAGAAAAAGGCGTAAAACTCACCTACCCTGCTAAGACTCGAGTTGATGAAATCATTACTGAAGCGTTCCGAAATAGAGATCGTTCTTTTGGTAATGCTCGCTTTGTATATGACATCATTGAAAAAGGAAAAATACAATTGGGTCTTCGAGTGATGGAACTCGAAAAGCCATTTAATTTAGAAGAAAACGATCTGTCTACTATCACAAAAGCTGATGTAGAGCGAATTGATCTGAAACAGAAAAAACAGATTCCTAAAATACCCATTGATAAAGAGTTGCTCGTTTCTGCCATGGACGAATTAGAACGTCTGATTGGTATGAAAAATGTAAAAGAACAAATTAAAGAAATGGTCCAACTGGTTCAATATTTCCAAGAATCAGGGAAGAATGTTTTGAATAATTTCTTCTTACATACTGTTTTGGTTGGTAATCCTGGAACAGGTAAAACGACTATTGCTAGGATACTTACTAAGATTTATAAAGCCTTGGGTATCTTGGAACGAGGACATATGATTGAAACAGATCGTCAAGGTTTAGTGGCAGGATATGTAGGACAAACTGCCATTAAAACAGCAGAAAAGATCGATGAATCTATGGGCGGTGTTTTATTTATAGATGAAGCTTATGCTCTAACATCTATGGGATCAGGTGGTCATTCGCATGGAGATTTTGGAAATGAAGCGATTCAGACTTTATTAAAACGAATGGAAGATCACAGGGGTGAATTCTTTGTTTTTGTTGCTGGATATCCTGATAATATGGAGGAATTCCTAAAAACAAATCCAGGTCTTCAATCTAGATTTGATAAGGTATTAAAATTTGAAGATTATGAACCTTCTGAATTGGTTGACATTGCGATGCAAATGTTTGAGGAAGAAGGATTAGTTCCAGATAAAAAAGCGAAAAAACATTTATCAGAATATTTAGCATATGTATATGAGTTTAGGGATAAATATTTTGGTAATGCTAGAACCGTTCGGAGTATAATTACTGCGGTTATTATGAACCATAATTTACGTTTATCGACTTTAACAAAAGAAGAACGTACAGATATAAATGTGAAAACTATTACTTTTGAGGATGTTGAAACATTTAAAACAGACAAGGATGACTTTTCCTTTTCTAATAAAAAGACCATTGGTTTTAAGAGTATCAGTGGTGGATCGCCCAAGAGGGGCTGATTAATGCTATAAATCATTACAAAAGCTCCAGTTCATTGAATTGGAGCTTTTTTTAATTCTTGATCCATGAAATATTTTTTCTATTGCCTTATTATTTCATTGTTTACTTTACCTTCTTGTAATAAGAAAGTAAATTCTCCAGTAGAAGCTACAGAAGAAGTTGAAAATATTCTGAAAATTGATACGGAATTTCTGTTACGTAAAACAGAGCAGGCTTTGTTAAAAAAAGAAGATTTTATTCTTGAAGTTTTAGATATTAAAGATTCAAGATGTCCTGTTGGGGTAAATTGTATTCGTGCAGGTGAAATTATTTTTACTTTATCTATGCGACATAAAGGAAAAGAGAAAAAAACTCAATTGGCTTATCCTCCTCAAGGAAAAGATTTGGTGAATAAAACTAGCTTTAATAATTATACCATTGAATTGGTTCGCCCCAACCAACCGAACCATCCCCAGAAAATAGATGTAAAAGATTTAGGCGGTTTATTTATTATTTATAAGAATTAAAATGAAATTTGGCAAAGTTGAGGATATTAGTAATATCGATTTCTCTTTACCTGAAAATCCTTTGGGTACTCAGTTAATTTTAGAACATTTACCTCCTAGAAAAAATCCACCAAACATATTTATTGGAGCAACGGGATGGGGCATGAAAGAATGGGTTGGTGATTGGTACCCAAAAGGTACTAATGCGAAAACCTTTTTAAAAGCCTATGGACAACAATTTAATACGATTGAATTAAATACAACACATTATAGAATTCCGAATATTCAATTGACGACTAAATGGAAAAATGAAACACCTGATGATTTTGTTTTTTGTCCAAAAATTCCTCAGACCATAAGTCATAGTCGAGACATGGGATTAACCACGGAACGAATTGAAATCTTTTCTAGAGAAATAAAAGAATTGGGTCAAAAATTAGGCTGTTGTTTTTTACAAGTTCCTCCTTATTTTAATTTAGATCGTATTTCTATTTTAGATCGATTTTTATCTGAATGGGATATTGATATTCCTTTAGCTTTGGAAGTGAGGCATGAAGACTGGTTTAATTATGAAGATCAATTTAATCAGTTATTTAAATTACTAGAAAAGAATAATATTTCTTCTGTCATTACAGATGTTGCTGGTCGAAGAGATGTTTTACATCTACGTTTAACTTCTGATACTGCTATGGTTCGTT
This sequence comes from Saprospiraceae bacterium, assembly GCA_020627985.1. Lineage (GTDB taxonomy): Bacteria > Bacteroidota > Bacteroidia > Chitinophagales > Saprospiraceae > JAHDCE01. Next base: position 516 of record JAHDFV010000231.1, on the reverse strand, counting down.
TTGTTGGAAATGGCTTAGTTCCTTCAGATTATTCTAGGATTGATGAATGGATTCAACGAATAAAATATTGGTTTTCTAAAAATTTAAAATGTGTTTATTTTTTTACGCATGAGCCTGATAACATTTTATCTCCAGAAATTGCAGCTTATATGACTGAGAAAATAAAAGAAGAAATCCCAGAGGCAAAAGTAAGAGGTCCTAAAAAATTGGATCAACAAATGTCTTTATTTTAATTCCCGCTCCATTCATTAATAATTAAAAAAGCAGAATCTTTATTTATTTCTTTTGGTATTTTTAAATGAGGAATACCTTCATTTAATATTTCTAAATATGCAGTACCACATAAATAATATCCATCTCCAGCATTTTTCAATAGGCTATCAGCTTTATTTCTATTAAATCTTATCTTTTCTTCTGTTCCAATTGTATCATAATAATAAGTAAAAAATTTATCTGTTTGATAATTATAGATAAGCTCAACTCTTGATTCTATATTAAAATTAATTCTATTGCAGT
>JAHDFV010000230.1 GCA_020627985.1 Saprospiraceae bacterium | reverse complement strand
AAGTATGTATCGAATCATGTTCATAAATTTACGAAATTAGCGTCAATATTTATACCACTCAAAACTGTTTTTCCACATACAAAGATTTGAAACATTTATTCATAAAGAGACCAGAATTAACTTAGTACAATTTCATTCTGACTCTAAAATTATATAACTTCGCAAGACAAGAGAAAACCAGAAAGTTTATCTATACTTTCATCTCGGATTGAGCAGCAAACACCTTTTTTATTCTCAGGGATCTCATTCTTTCTTATGAATGAATACCCCTCAACTAAATGTATCAAATGCCAGAATTTATACACCTTCATAGTCATACACAATATTCACTATTAGATGGCGCATCAGAAATAAGCACGATGATGGCTAAAGCTGCCGCAGATGGACAAAAAGGTGTTGCTTTAACGGATCATGGTAATATGTTTGGTGCATTTAAATTTGTAGCTGAAGCAAATAAACAAGGCATAAAACCAATCATTGGTTGTGAATTCTATCTAGTAGAAGATCGACATCATAAATCTTTTTCAAGAGCAAAAGGAGAAAGAGATCGTAGATTTCATCAATTACTATTAGCAAAGAATAGAAAAGGTTATGAAAACTTATGTAAACTTTGCTCTATAGGTTTTATAGAAGGTTTATATTCTAAATTTCCAAGAATAGATAAAGAAATTTTACTGCAACACACTGAAGGAGTTATCGCTACTTCTTGTTGTATAGGAGCTGAAATTCCACAAGCTATTATGCAAGGTGATCTGGAAAAAGCAGATGAGTTAGTCAGATGGTGGCTAGACGTTTTTGGTGAAGATTTTTATATTGAATTACAACGACACCGCGGATTAGAAAACATTGATAATTTAGGGGTGAGCCAAGAAGATATTAACCAAGAGTTAATCAAATTAGGCAATAAATATAATATCAAAATCATTGCAACCAATGATGCACATTATGTAGAGGAAGAAGATTCTGCACCACATGATATTTTGCTTTGTGTAAATACGGGATCTTTATTAGAAGATGATAAAAGATTTAAATTTCCAAGTTCTGATTTTTATTTCAAGACACAAGCTGAAATGAAAAAACTCTTCAAAAATGAAGAGTATGCGATTGCTAATACAATGGAAATCTATGATAAAATAGAACCCTTGACTTTAGCTAGAGATGTTTTATTGCCTGCGTATCAAATTCCAAATGAATTTAAAACCCAAGATGAGTTTCTTAGGCATATCACCTATGAAGGAGCCAAAAAAAGATATGGAACAATTACACGTGAAATTCAAGAACGTCTAGATTTTGAATTAGATGTCATTGCCAAATCAGGTTATCCAGGTTATTTTTTAATTGTCCAAGATTTTACGACTGAGGCAAGAAATATGGGCGTTGCTGTAGGGCCAGGTCGAGGTTCAGCAGCAGGATCTGTAGTGGCATATTGTACTGGAATTACCAATGTTGATCCCATAAAATACGATTTACTATTTGAGCGTTTCCTAAATCCAGAAAGGGTGTCCATGCCCGATATTGATATCGATTTTGATGATCATGGCAGACAAAAGGTCATTGATTATGTCATTGATAAATATGGAAAAAATCAAGTGGCTCAAATTATCACTTATGGTACAATGGCTGCAAAATCTTCATTAAGAGATGTTGGCCGAGTAATGGATATTCCATTGTCTGAAGTAGATGCGGTTGCTAAATCTTTTCCACAAGACTTAAGCGCTACATTAAGGAAAGTCCTTGCCGATGGTGGAGTACAACCCAAATTACAAGGCAAAATGAATAATGATGACAAAGAAGCGGCACGTAAATTCCGTGAAATGTCAGAGCAACAAGATCATATCGGCCAAATGATTCGAACGGCTAAAAAGCTAGAAGGATCTATACGGAATACGGGTATTCATGCCTGTGGTGTCGTCATTACACCTGATGAAATTACTAATTACGTCCCTGTAAAAACAGATAAAAATTCAGGGATGTTGGTTTCTCAATTTGATAATAGTGTAGCAGAAGATGCTGGTTTATTAAAAATGGATTTCTTGGGATTAAGAACCCTAACCATTATTAAGGATGCTGTAAGATTGATTGAAGAAAATCATGGAATCCAAATTGATCCTGAAGAAGTACCATTAGATGATCCAAAGACATATGAACTCTTCCAGAAAGGACATACAACTGGGGTTTTTCAGTATGAGTCACCTGGCATGCAAAAGCACATGAAGGCCCTAAAACCTTCTGCTTTTGAAGATTTAATTGCCATGAATGCCTTGTATCGTCCTGGTCCATTAGAATATATCCCTTCTTTTATTGCTAGAAAACATGGAAATGAAGAAATCAAATATGATTTAGATGCTTGTGAAGAATTTTTAAAAGAAACCTATGGGATTACAGTTTACCAAGAGCAAGTAATGTTGCTTTCGCAAAAATTAGCTGGCTTTAGTAAAGGTGAAGCAGATATGTTGCGTAAAGCAATGGGTAAAAAGAAGAAAGCCTTATTAGATAAAATGTATCCTCAATTTATAGAAGGAGGAGAAGAAAGAGGGCATGGGAAAGAAAAATTAGATAAAATTTGGAAAGATTGGGAAGCATTTGCCTCTTATGCTTTTAATAAGTCCCATTCTACTTGCTATGCTTTTGTAGCATTTCAAACGGCATATTTGAAAGCCAATTATCCAGCTGAATTTATGTCTGCTGTTTTGACAAATAATAAAAGTGATATTAAAACACTAACGAAATATTTAAGGGAATGTCAAAAAATGGGCATCGAAGTATTAGGTCCTGATGTAAATGAATCACAATCTGATTTTTCTCCCAATAAAGCTGGTAAAATCCGTTTTGGTTTATCTGCATTAAAAGGAGTTGGAGAAGGACCCGTTGAAGCCATCATTAATGAACGAAAAGAAAATGGTTTTTTCGTTAGTATTTTCGATATGGCTCGAAGATTAGATTTGAGAACAGCAAATAAAAGATGTTTTGAAAGTTTAGCCTATGGTGGAGGATTTGATTCTTTTGAAGGAATACATAGAGCACAATATTTTGTTCCATCTGAGAAATATGGCTCTCTTCTAGAGCACGCCTTAAAATATGGAAATGCACATCAAAGTCAGCAATCAAGTATGGCAACTTCTTTATTTGGCGATTCAGAAGATGTGATGATACCTGAACCTAAAATACCAGATTGCCATGAATGGCCCCTCATAGAAAAATTAGAAAAAGAAAAAGAGGTTGCAGGGATTTATATTTCAGGACATCCCTTGGATGATTATTCCATGGAAATGAAAAATTTCACAACATGTACAATTGGAGATTTAGAACGATTTAAAGGACAAAAAATAAACTTAGGTGGACTAGTTTCTGCAGTAAGACATGGTATTAGTAAAAAGGGTACTGGATGGGGTAGATTTACCATTATGGATTATTCTGATGTTTTAGAAATCATGTTGTTTAATGAGGATTATTTAAAATTTAAAGATTTTTTACGTCAGGGAGAAGTTGTATTTATCAAAGGACAATACAAACAAAGATGGGGCAGAGATGAATTTAGTTTAGTAGTGAATGAAGTGAGACAAATGGCAACAATTGGTGAAGAACTAACCAATTCAGTAACCATAAAAATACCTATTGATTTAATAACCGAAGATATCATCTTTAATGTTCAACAATTGTGTCAAACTCATCAAGGAAATCATAGTCTTAAATTCTTATTGATTGATCGGATGAATAAACAAAAATTGTCTTTAAAAGCTCCAAGTCAAAAAGTTTTAGCAGATAGTGTATTTATTAATGCAGTAAAGGATATGGGATTAGATTATAAGATTAATGGTTGATATTTATAATGTGTAAAAATAAATAAGAATTTGTTTACACTTTTTCTTAACGGGCTATCCAAAAAGATAGCCCGTTTTTTTATGTAAAATATATGAAAAAAAAATGAGTGTATAGAGTGTGTTAGTTTAAATAAATAAAATCAGGGTTTTACATATATATATATATATATATATATTGTATGTAATGAATAGTAATGTATAGTTGTTTTTTTTGGAATAATAGTTGGAGTTAAAAAAATACAAATTATGTGACAAAATTATATTATGAAAAACTCAAACAAATTTTTAAAATACACTCTTCTTTTAATTCTTCAATTTGCATGTTTATACATCTTTGCACAATCAGCAGATTTAGTCATACAAAAAACGGGACCAAATACAAAGTATGTTGGTGAAGATATGACATATACTATTGTCATTACCAATAATGGTCCTAGTGCAGCAGATGGAGCAATTTTTATTCAGATATTGTAATGATGAAGTTTGATGAGGAATCTAAATGCTTAAATCTATTAGGAGAAACGATCGTTTACCCAAATCCATCAAAAGGATTAATTAAGTTAGAAATTAAACTTGATGAAGTTTTAAATGATATTGTATTAACAACTATTGATTTATTCGGTAGAGAAATAGATGATTTCAATTATAACTTTGATGAAGGAATAAATATTATTGACCTGGATTTATCAAATTATCCAGTAGGCATTTATTTCTTGAATGCTAAGCATGAAGGTGAAATTCATGCAACGTTCAAATTGACAATAATAAACGAATAATATAGATTTTTATAATTTGAATAAAAAAGGCAGTCCATATGGGTTGCCTTCTTTTATTATGAATAAAAAAAAATAGATGTTAAAAGATTAACTTTTTTTAATATTGTAAGGGTAAGTAGTTTTAGATAATGAATCCTTTTCTATGGGTAGATGTGTTACAAATAAATGATAATTTGCTTCATAGTTAAACTTGTTTTTTTCTATAATTCGAGTCTTATAACTCTTTAAATTAATACCTTTTATAAGAACATTAATTTTTATAGTATCATCTGGAGCAGCAAGAAAAGTAACAGAATAATTACCTTGAGCATTTACAGTTGTTGTAATTTTATTTTTTTCTTTTCCGATGTTATAATTTATTTCTAAAGGCATACCTTCTAGGAAAATTCCACTTGAAGTTACTGAACCAGAAATATTATTTACTTGCAAAGGTAAAAGAGAAAGTAAAAAGAATAATTTATTCAAAAAATAGATCATAGCATGAAATTTACTAATAATATACATCTTGTACAAATGAAAAAGATGAACTGCTTTTTCTTTTTATTAATACTCCTTTCTTCTTGTTCAACAAAAGAAAAGCCCGAAATAAAAGAAATAGAAAAAGAAGTAAAAACGGAAAGTATTAAACCTGAAATAAAAAAAGAAGCTCAAAAAGAAATAACAGAAAAACCAAAACCATTAAAAATCTATCGTGATTTCTCAAAACTAGAAAAACGATTTTCAACAAATTCAGATTCTACATACATCATTAATTTCTGGGCAACTTGGTGCAAACCCTGCGTAGAAGAATTACCTGCATTTTTTGAGGTTGAAAAAAAATATAGAAACCAAAAAATAAAATTAATTTTAATCAGTTTAGATTTTAAAAAGCAAATAGATAAAAAATTAAAACCCTTCTTAGAAAAGAGAAAAATTACAACAGAAGTTGTGGTTTTAACAGATCCAGACTCTAATACGTGGATTAATAAAATATCTAGAGATTGGTCAGGAGCAATTCCAGCTACTTTAATGTTTAATAAAGACAAAAAAGGATTCTATGAACAATCTTTTACTAAGAAAGAATTAGAAGAATTGTTATTAACATATCTAAATTAAATTTTCATCGTATACCATAACAAATAAATTAAAAACAAAATTTAAAGATGAAACATTGGATATTTTTTATACTCATCACCTTGAGTGCTTTGGCTTGTAATCAAAACACAAGTAACTCAACAACATCAGGGAAAGAGACCTTAAAACCCTATAAAGTTTCTAAAGTATACTATAATTACGAAGACATAAAACCTCGATTAGAAGCAAAACCTAATGATAAAACAATTTATGTAGTAAATTTCTGGGCAACCTGGTGTACACAATGCCGAAAAGAATTGCCTGAAATGGTGAAACTAGATGAAAAGTATAAAAACAATAAAAATGTAAAAATTCTCTTCGTTAATTTAGATGATGAAGATCGACAACATTTCGTCAATCCATTTTTAAGAAAATATAACATCAAAGGAGAAGTCATTTCTCTAGTAGATCCCAACCAAGAAGTTTGGATTGATGGAATAGAAAAAACTTGGAGTGGATCGTTACCTGGTACATTATTTTTTAAAGGAGATAAGCGTAAATTTTATGGATATCCTTTAACATATAATGAATTAGAAAGAAATATTGAATTTATGAGGAATAAATAATCAACTTATTTAATATATTTATGTTATAAAAACAACTGCAATGAAATTACATTTC
>JAHDFV010000229.1 GCA_020627985.1 Saprospiraceae bacterium | reverse complement strand
TAAAAGTGTAAACTATGTCCCCGAAGAACTGTCAACTATCTCTCTTATAATACATTTTCGATAACTAAGAAAAATTAAAAGAACAAACCACTCAAATTAATGAAGTTCAAATTCGTGAAATATTTAATTATCCCCCTACTATTATATTTCAATTTAATTAGCTGCACCAAAATCATCTCAACTCAGTATCACAAGTCTATTAACATTATTGAATTAATACAGGAACAAATAAAATTGGCAACGAATTTAGAATCCACTTTAAATACGAAAAATATTTGTGACTTATTTAGTCTTAAGAATAAAGCAACATTAGCCCAATTTCACCATAAATTAATAGCAAATGAAATTCAAGCGATACAAGCACTAGATTCAATAATCCAGATTATTAAAGAAGAAGAACATTTTAATTGCTATGAAATAGTTGAATTAATTAGACATTCACAAGCAGAAAGTACATTTATTAAATCCATACAACTATTAAAATTTGAAGATCGAAAACATAGAGCTGACGATTTAACATTCCCTACTGTTCAACGCCAATTATTTGAAAAGTATCTTCTTCCTAAAATTGATAGTATAAATGGATTTGAACTTAAAGAATCAAACATATTAATTTACAATGATCTCACCGCGTTGATGACAATTGAGCCAAGTATATTCCACGAAAATTTTTTCACTCTTTGGGATCTAGGGAAAATAAAACTCAAACCTATAGCTAAACATAAATTTTGAATATTCTAATTTATTATAAGTAGTATTTGAATAAAACAGGTTACATAACACATGGTGAGCAGGACATGCGCTACCCTTCGACTATTGAATTCGGTGAATTCAATAGCGCTTTTTTCTTACCTTGGCTTAAACTAAAAACATTGATTGTCCCATACATCCGCTACCATCATACCGTTACATGCAAGCTGATGATTAAAAAGTCAAAATGAGCTTATAGAATAAATAAAGAACTTCAGATGAATTTTGCCAACTCTCAAAAAAGCAAAGAGTCTTATCAGACACATTGCTTTTTTTGCCTCCCGCAATCTATTCCCACCCATCATTCAATTGGGTATCATACTTATTTGACAATGCCTAAATGAAGAATTCTACCTCCTGTTTGATTAACTGGACTTACACTTTTACCAATTACAATACCATTCTCGGGAGCGAAATATTCTTTGACGACATCTCCAAAGATGTTTCTTACTGTAGCTATAATATCACCTTTCTTGACCAAATCTGTAACATTAGGATGGACAGAAATTAGACCACCTACATCGCTATAAATCCAAAATGATTTTCTACAAATTACCGTTTCATCAGATATTTCTTCGACTTCTGAATCCGTCATTCTGAGATACCCTAAAAGATTATGAATACCTGTAAGTCCGTCTCTAACCATCCCTTTCTGAAACAAATTGGGATTACCTACTTCTAAAGTAATAGCAGGTATGTTCAGTTCATCTGCTGTCCCACGAAGCGTACCGTCACTGGGTGGATTATGAACTATGATTTGTGCATTTTGCAATTGAGCCATTTTACGAACAGTCTCATCACTCATATCAGCACGTATGTAATAAGAGTTAATTCTTCCATTACTGGCAGTATGTAAATCCAAAAGGTAATCGAAATGTTTGACCAAACGATTTACTATTCTCCAAGCATACACTTGACTCACGTTACCATTTTCTTTGCCTGACATGATATGATTCAGGTCAACACCATCGAGAAATCGTCGCTTCTTTCTAAGAAAAGATGGAACATTTACTATGGGTACTCCTATCACCGTACCTTTCAAATTACTTGGGTCAAGTTCTTTGAATAACCTCTGAATAACAGGAATCCCATTGAGTTCATTGCCATGTACAGCAGCAGTGATACCAACGATTTTTCCTTCATCATTACCTTTAGCAATCATTAGTGGTATTCTTATAGGAAGCCCCATACCATCTTCCACCAAGTCCAACCAATACCTACTAATTTTTCCCGTTGGTACTTCTTCTAATTTGATTTCTTTTATATGCTTAGCATCGCTCATTTTAATATTAACTTACCTGTTCTTTATAATAATCCCATATTAAATCAATAGCTTTTTCCACCAATGGTTCTTGGTTCATTGCGGCTATTTGAGGAAGTCCACCAATGCTTGTTGTATTGAGTTCTGATAGCACTCGTTTTCCATCATCATTTACTAAAGTATCTACACCATACATTACTATTCCCATTTCTTTCAATTTGGGGTTAATGGCTTCGATAATTTCATATTCTTCTTTCGTAATTACTGCTTTATGAGAACTACCACCCATAGCTACATTACATATCCACGAATTTTTTGCGGGCAATCTGAGAGATGCTCCCAAAATTTTTCCATTCACTACAACGATACGTTTGTCCCCCTTGTCTACATTCTTTAAAAACTTAACCCCAAGATATTCAGTTCCGTCATATTGATTCTGAAATTCAGAGAAACTTATTTTTCTATTTCCAGACCAAACAGTTTCATTTTCTATTCTTACAATACCAGCTCCCCCGTATGCTCGAAACGGTTTTAATACAATTGGAAATTCTTTTTTAAATTGAACAATATCATCTATGTGCTTACATATTTGTAATGGTGGACATACTGCTTGAAAGTTCAACAAAAATTCTTTAGTTCCAGTATGATGGATACCGTGTGGAGAATTAATGATGACTTGCTTCTGAAATCTTAATGATAAATAATCAAGAAATCGCTTATCTAATGGTGGTGGGAGTCTCAACCAAATTAAGTTGTATTGAGATTCATCAACTGCTTTAAATTCTCTATCTAATGGATGCCTCGTTCTACTAAACGCAAAATCTTTATGGACTGGCGTTCCGAATATCCGACTATCCAATTGTTTATTGAAAAACCCTTCATTCTTTGGTACTGTTCGACTTACAATATCTACACTAAAAGTTTTATCATGCATTAGCAATTTATTTGCTAATTCATATAAGGAGTTTTCCTGGGTATGTTCCTTATGGTCTGTTAGTATCAGAACCTTATACCTATTCATCTTCATCATTGGACTGAATAAGCTCATCTTCTAACTTTTCCTTAGCCTCTTCTGTTAGGTTGCCATCTTCATCGTAATCTTCATCATCGTCAATAATTTCTTGTGCTTCTCCACGTGTCATACGAATCAGGTAATAATAGTCATCAGTTTCAAAGGGCAATGCACTAACAAACTTACCGTGTTGGTTTTTAAACTGTATCAGTTTCTTTTCAAATCCGTATGGATATTGTAATTTGATTTGAGCGATAACTTCTTCGCTGATCTTTTCATAATCTTTGACTATTCTTGGTTTGCTCATTCTTCTTCATTTAGATATTGACGTGTTGTTTTGTTTGACCTTTTCTGATGAGTCAGTTTATTTAGCTTTTTGTGCTTTATAAATTTTGTTTTTCTTTTCGAGTCATTGCGTGTAAACTCGTCTTTGAATTTCTTTAAATTTTTCATGGTGAGCTTGATGTTTAATACATTTACCAATTGAGTAGATAAGCGAATATGAGTGGTACAACAATCGTCGCATCAGACTCTATTACAAACTTTGGCGTCTCTGGCAATAACTTTCCCCAAGTAATTTTTTCGTTAGGAACAGCTCCCGAATAAGAGCCATAACTGGTTGTACTATCACTTATTTGACAAAAGTATGACCACATGGGAATATTGTCCAATTGTAAATCTTGATGAAGCATCGGTACGACGCATATAGGAAAGTCGCCAGCAATACCACCACCTATTTGGAAGAAGCCTACACCGTTTTCTATTGTATTTTCTTGATACCATTTGGACAACAACATCATGTATTGAATGCCTGATTTCATAGTTGCTGGTACAAGCTCTTTTTCGATACAGTACGAAGCAAAGAAATTACCACAAGTCGAATCCTCCCACCCTGGCACTATAACGGGAATATTCTTTTTAGCAGCAGCGAGTAACCAGCTATCATCTGGATTGATTTGATACTTAGCTTCTAATTCACCACTCAATAGGATTTGATAGAAATATTGATGTGGAAAGTAACTATCACCTGCGTCATCCGCTTTCTTCCATACTTTATACAGATGCTCTTCGATGGCTCTCATGGCTTCAGCTTCTGGTATGCAGGTATCTGTTACACGGTTAAAGTGATTATTAAGTAAATCCATCTCTTCGCTTGGAGATAAGTCTCTGTAATTTGGTATTCGTTTATAGTGATTATGAGCTACCAGATTAAACACATCTTCTTCGAGGTTTGCCCCAGTACAAGTAATAATATGAACTTTGTCTTGGCGTATCATCTCTGCTAATGATTTACCCAATTCTGCGGTACTCATTGCACCAGCTAAGGTGACCATCATCTTATTTCCCTTTGCCAATTGTTCTTCATATTCTTTGGCAGCATCTACTAAGGTGGCTGCATTAAAGTGTTTATAGTGTTCAATAATGAATTGAGAAACTTTTCCTTTTTCCATTTACATAAATTTGTAAGAAAGCATTTTGTAATAGAGTTTTGCTGCTAAGTATTGTGGTGCATGTAATCCTTCGATGGGTGCTAATTCTACGATGTCAAAGCCAACGATATTTTTTTGCTCAAAAACGGATTGGAGATAATTAATCAAGCGGTACCATGTAAGTCCTCCAGGTTCTGGTGTGCCTGTCGCAGGCATAATCGAAGGATCTAATACATCAAGATCTATAGTAATGTAGACATCATCAGTCATTTGATTAATGGAGTTATCTATCCAATCTCTACTGTAATGCATTTCATCAGCAAAGTAGGTTTTGTCGTAATCCATGTACTGTTTCTCACTAACATCCATGCTACGGATACCTATTTGAAGAAGATTACAATTATGACTGGCATCATAGACCGCACATGCATGATTATATGGTGTTCCTTCATACGTTGATCTAAGGTCTGCGTGAGCATCGAGTTGAAGCACTGTAAGATTTTGATACTTTTCATAAAAGGCTTTAATGACTCCTATACTAATAGAATGTTCGCCCCCGAAGAAAGTCAAAAACTTATCTTTTTCTAACAGCTTTTTAGTTCTATCGTATGTCGCTCTAAACATATGTTCAGGGCTTTCAAGGTCAGTCCATGCATCAGGTATATGAATACCTTTATAATAAACTTCGGAGTCAGTCTCAATGTCATATAGTTCCATATTCTCAGCCGCATCTAAGAATGCAAAGAATCCCTTATCCGCCCCTTTTCCCCACGTACTTGTTCCGTCATAAGGTATGGATTGAAGAATGATGTCTGCATTTTCTAAGGTTGCATATTTTTCAGGTATTCCTGCGAATGTTCTCATATCGTTTGTTCGTAATAGATGGATAAAATAGATTGCATTTCTTTATTTCCTTTCAACACTTCGGATATTATGTTCTTTGTTTTTTGCGAAAGCATTACATCCAATTCTTGACTCACAGTGTTAATTTCTTTTATGGCTGACAACAGTTGTTTGTCCCAAGTTTTATAATATTTTTTCAAATCATCGGGATATACAATTTTGCGCTTCGTCCCTTCTTCAAACCCACGAAATGGTTCTGTTATATTCAAGTAACCATAATCATCTGTCAGCTCTTCACCTATTTCAATGTCTCTTATAGCAATTTCAAAATCATAAGCGGTACTTAGACAATTTGATTTAAAACTATGGTTGACAAATCGTGCATTATCCCAACATAGAACGTAGTTGCCACGATTGTTCCTAAACGTATATGTGTCCAGTATGTTCTTATAGATGTCAGAATATGCATTATACTGCTTAGGTGTAAAGACTCTGTCTAAAGAATCCTGTACCCATGTAATAGTACCTTTAGGTAAAGGCTGTGTAGCCACTACTCCGTATCCTTTTTCAGGATTTATAAGCTCTACCTTTGTATGTGGATGTAACATTATTACTTATTTAATATCCTAAAATTTGAAGCATATCATCAACCGTTTGCTCATTGCGGTACACATAGTCAACAAAGTTTCCGGTCTCATCTCTGTCAATGATGATGAGTTTAGGTGCTGGAATCAGGCAATGTTTAATACCTCCATATCCACTTATAGAATCTTGGTATGCTCCTGTATGAAAAAAGCCAACATAGAGTGGTTCTTTGTCATCATTTTCAAATTTTGGAAGGAATAATTGTTGGTTAAAATCTTCTGAATTATAATAATCTGAATGGTCGCAACTTATTCCGCCAATATTTACTTTAGTATATTCGTTATTCCATTTGTTAACTGGAAGCATTATAAACTTCTCATGGATAGACCAAGCATCAGGAATAGTATTCATCAAACTATTATTGACCATGTACCAGACTTCTCTATCGTTTTGATGCTTTT
>JAHDFV010000228.1 GCA_020627985.1 Saprospiraceae bacterium | reverse complement strand
GCCAAAAATAAATTAAAAATTGAATAATTGATCTTCATTTTAAAAAGAAATAAAAAAAATACAGAAGTTATATAAAAAGACTGCAATTAGTAATGTAGTCCTTTTTATAAAATGGGATTAATTCATCAATGATTGCAGTTTCATGGCTACGCCCATATTTCCATCAATTTTTATTTTACCGGACATCATTGCCGTCATTGGATTTAATTGTCCTTTTAATAAAGCCATAAAATCATTAGGAGAGACCGTAATTGTACAATCTGCTTCTTCATTCATTTTCGCAACCGAGTTTGCATCACCATTTCCATTCACATGAATATGTTTTCCTTCTAAATTGAATTTAAGTGTATTACCTAATGCTCTTGCTTTAGTAGCATTTTTCTCTATAATATGATAGATCTTTTCAAATTGATCTTCTTCTTTACCATTAGATCCTGGTTGAATATTTACTTCACTTCTTTGAGCGGCTTCATACTGTTTTTCATCAATGACCATTTTAGAAATGATTTCTCGCATAATTTCAGATGACCCGCCTCCTATTGTTAGTATTCTTGAATCTCTAAACATTCTAGCAATTTTGTACTCTTCCATATAGCCATAGCCTCCAAAGAACTGAAGACATTGATACATCACTTTATCAGAAAGTTCTGTTACCAATAATTTAGCCATAGAACATTCTTTTACCGCATATTCTCCTTGACTGTGCAAATCACATAAGTGATAGGTAAATGCTTTCGAGCTTTCTATTTCAGATGCCATTTGTGCTACTCGATGTCTTAGTACTTGAAATTTATTGATGGTTCGACCAAAAGCTTTTCGTTCTCCCATATATTGAAGTGCGTATTCTAATGCCGATTCACATCCTGCAATACCAGAAACAGCTCCTGCTAATCGCTCTAATTGTAAACCTCCCATTAAGTAATAAAAGCCTTGCCCCTCATCTCCAATCAAATTTTCAACAGGTACTTTTACATCATCAAAATTTAACTCTGCTGTATCAGAGGCATGCCAACCCAATTTTTTCAGTTTTCTAGCAGAAACCCCTTCTGCATTTCTATCTATGACTAATAAACTTACTCCGTTTACACCAGCTTCAGGATTGGTTTTTACTACCGTAACCATATAATCTCCATAAAAAGCATTGGTAATAAATGTTTTTGAACCATTTACAATATAATGATCTCCTTTTCGAATGGCCTTGGTTTGAATATTTGCAGCATCTGATCCTGCTCCAGGTTCAGTAATCGCTATAGCACTCACCCATTCTCCTGAAATGGTTTTGGTTAGATATTTTTTCTTTAAAAAATCAGAACCATATTTAAAAATATAAGGCGTTGACATGTATTGCATAACTAAAGGAGCAATTGTAAATCCTCCAGAATAGCATTTAGCAATTTCTTCCATAAAGACAACTGAATAGAAAAAATCTGCATTCATTCCTCCATATTCTTCTGGATAATTTAAACCTAAATAGCCCATATCTCCCATCTTCTTCCAAATCTCTCTAGGCGTTTTTCTTTCTTCTTCCCATTGGTCAACAAAAGGTAAAACTTCCTTAGCTAAAAAATCTTTTAATCCTTGGCGGAACATATTGTGTTCCTCATTAAAATATCTACTGTAAATACTCATTATTATTAAATTATCTTTTTAATTATTTCAATTGACTTTCTGAAATTTTCATTAGTAAACTTGTAGGCAATCTTCGACTTAACTCATTTAGATAATGAAAAAATTTCTTAGGTACTACTAAATCTTTGTTAGAATTCATTGCCTCATAAGCTTCTTTTGCAACTGTTTCAGGAGAAACGGCCATCCAACTATCAAACAATTTCATTCCTTTCATATTTGAAACTTGTTGGAATTGTGTTTTTACAGATGTTGGACAAGCCACTGTTACCGTTACTTTGCTTTTTTTAGATTTTAACTCATAGTTAATCGCTCGACTAAAGTTTTTGACAAAAGCTTTTGTTGCTGCATAAGTTGCAAAAAAAGGAGAGGGTTGAAAAGCTGTAATTGAAGAAATATTTAATATTTTTCCTTTATCTTTTGCCACCATATCTTTGAGAAAAATTCTCGTCATTTGATATACACACAAAACGTTTAAGCGAATCATGTCAGATTCCTTTTCAAAATCTACTTCATTGATATAACCATAAGAACCAAAACCAGCATTGTTTACTAATACATCTATGTCAATATTTTTAGATAAGATATATTGATGTACTTTTTGTGCTGCTCCTTTTTCTGTTAAATCCTGTTGAAAGGTTTCAACTTTTACTTTTGAAAAATTAATACTCATCCATTCCTTTGCTAATTGTAGTTCTTCTTCAAATTTAGAAACGATGATCAAATTATAACCATCTCTAGCAAAAAGCTTCGATAATTCTAATCCAATACCGCTGCTACCTCCAGTTATGAGTACTGTTTTCATGAAAAGGGCATTTAAAATTAGTATGACTGTACTAATTGTTTGAACCGCTAATGTAATAAGATTCAATTGTCTTTAAAAAACATTCCACCCTTTTTAACGTGATGAATTATTACATATATAAAAATTTATAAAAATATGTACCTTTGGGAGAGATAAGACTCTGGTATCTTTATACTACAAAATCTATCTAATCATTAGATATTACCTTATTGTCCTAACAACGAATCATTACATTCAAAACCATTTCAATGAATAACCTATTATTAAAAAAGGTTCTACCTCATTTAGCTGCATATCTTGTATTTGTAGCTGTTACATTTATTTTCTTTAAGCCTGCTGCTATTGATGGGAAAGTTCTTACTCAATCAGATAATAGTAAAGGTAGAGGTATGTCTAAGGAGATCACCAAAATTCAAGAAGAAACAGGTACTTCTCCTCAATGGACAAATTCAGCCTTTGCAGGTATGCCCGCTTATCAGATCTATCACCCATTGAATGGAAATTTTGTTAAGCCGATCTATTATGCCATGTTTCTTTGGAACAGTATAACTCAATCACACTTTGTGATTTTATGTGCTATGTTTTGTTGTTACTTGTTATTTATTGGATTAAAAATAGATTGGAGAATCGCCATTTTTGGATCTATTGCTTACGGTATATCTTCATATCATATAGATTTAGCAGAAGCTGGTCACTCTACTAAACTAGTTACCTTAGCATTGTTGCCTTTACTATATCTTGGACCTATTCTTGCGTATCGGGGAAAATATTTATTGGGAGGAGGAATTTTTGCCATTGCAACTAGTTTACACATATACGCGAATCACATTCAAATCACCTATTATGCTTTTTTGCTTTTAGCTATTTTAGGAATAATCCAAGCGATTAAAGCATTCCGTTCTAAAGATGGTATATCTCACTTTGTAAAGGCATCAGGCATACTTGTATTTGCAGGTATACTTGGATTACTTAGCAATACTTCTAGGTTATGGCCTACTTATGAATACTCTTCTGAAACGATTAGAGGAAAATCTGAGTTAACTGCTAAAGAAAGTAAAGGAGATGGATTAGATAAAAAATATATCTGGGATTGGAGTTATGGAATCGGCGAAACGATTACTTTATTAATTCCTAATTATATGGGTGGTGGAGCTTCTCAAAATTATGAAGGAAAAGCATCTTTTAAAAAATTGGAATCCATTTTTAAGCAACAAGGAATGCCTGCTGCGCAAGCTAAAGCTTCCGCCAATCAACAAACAGGAATGTTGATGTATACGGGTGATCAACCTTTTGTTGGAATGGGTATATATTTTGGAGCCATTATTATTTTCTTATTTGTATTGGGTGCCTTTTTAGTAAAAGGAGAAATTAAGATTTGGCTTTTATCTTCTGCTATTTTTGCTATAATGATCGCATGGGGCGGAAATTTCTTTCTTAATCATTTCCTTGTAGATTATTTTCCCATGTTCAATAAATTTAGAGCTGTATCTATGGCTCTAGGGTTATCTCAATTGGCTTTTATTATTTTAGCCATGCTAGGGCTTCAAAAACTCGTTGATAAAGATGTAAGTAAAGCAGCAAAAGAAAAAGCTTTATTATATGCAACTGCTGGTATAGGTGGATTAATTATACTTGTTTTATTAGCTAGTTTTGGTATGGATTACTCTGGCAATAATGATTCAAAAGCAGGAGCAGAGTTGACGAAATTGTTTAAAGAAGATCGTGCTAGTTTATTACGATCAGATGCTATTCGTTCTTTAGTCTTTATTTTACTTTCTGCTGGTTTAATTTATGCTTATTTAAAAGGGAAAATTAAAGGGTTGTTTTCTGTAATCAGTGTTGGTTTGTTAATCATTTTAGATATTTGGTTATTTGACATCCGATATTTAAGAGCAGAAAAATATGAAGATCCGAAAGAATTAATTCAACAAGAAATAAACCCGAGACCAGTTGATCTACAAATTTTAAAAGATCCTGATCCTCATTACCGGGTATTAGATTTAAGCAGTGGTAATTTTGCGACCAATGGAAATACTTCATTTTTTCATAAAAGTATAGGCGGTTATCATGCTGCTAAACTAATGCGTTATCAAGATCTTTTTGAACGGTATCTTTCTAACCCTGGACAGAACATGCACATTTTTGGTATGTTAAACACTAAATATATCATTCAAGGAAAAGGTAACGAAGCCAAAACAAGTTTAAATCCTTCTGCTTTGGGTAATGCTTGGTTTGTTGACCGTTATCAAATCGTTGCAGATGGGGATGCTGAGATGGACGGTTTAAAGAACTTAAAACCTAGAGAAACAGCATTGATTCAGCAGAAATATGCTGATGCATTAAATGGTTTACAGCTTAAACCAGATTCGATATCTACCATTAAGCTGACCAGTTATCATCCAGATAAAATGGTCTATGATTATAATGCTAAAAGTGAAAAATTAGCGGTTTTTTCTGAAGTATATTATCCTCCTGAAAAAGGTTGGAGTTTATATTTAGATGGAGAAAAGATCGATCCATTTATTAAAGCAGATTTTATTTTAAGAGCTGCCCGTTTGCCTGCTGGTCAACACCAATTAGAAATGCGATTTGAGCCTCGTTCTTATTACCTCGGAGAAAATATTTCTAGAGTAACTTCTGGTTTATTATTGTTGATGTTTTTAGCAGGTTTAATCCTTTATTTCAAAAATAGTGGTTTACCAGAAATTGAAACTATTGCCGATGTAGAAGCAGAGAAAAAAACTCCTTTGAAAAAGACGGTTTCTAAGGCGGAGAAAAAGAATAAAAAAGAGGAAAATAAGAAAAGAAGGAAGAAATAATTTCAAATCATAGTATACCTACAAAACAATGAGATTTTTAATTTTTATTTTATTACTAACTCCCTCTATTTTATTAAATGGCCAAATAAATGATGGTCTTGTACTTCATTATAATTTTGATGAAAATTTAATTGATCAGACTGGCAATAATAACAATGGTACAGATTATGGGATTACATATGGTACTGATCGTTTTGGTAATCTTAATAGTGCAGCTTTATTTGATGGGATAAACGATTATGTTCAAATGCCCCATGAAGAACTTTTACTTAACACTTTTACTTATTCAATGTGGGTTAAAGTAAATGAATTACCAGATATAGGTGATAATGATATTCTTTTAACTATTGGTGGAAATGGAGGCGATCATGCGATTGTAATTAGCAACCAATCTGGAAGTCAAAATAATTTAAATGGCTGGTATGGAGGAGGATATATTACAAATAATAGCATTCTAAGAATCACTAGTGATGTTCTACCTGAAATAGATAAATGGTATTATATATCATTAGTTAGAGATACTGATAATCTTAAATTATTTGTTGATTGTACAATGATAGATTCTTTATATTCTCCAGCTGCTCCTCTTTACAGTGATGAAAGCATGGCTCTTTTAGGCAAACGTTTTGTCCAAGGAATCAATAAACATTATGATGGGCTTATGGATGACTTAAAAATTTATAATAGGGCTCTTGATAATTCAGAAATATTATTTCTTTGCAATTCAGATGGCAATTCGACAACTTCAATGAATGAAATACTGTTAGAAGAAGAAATAATTATTTATCCCAACCCAACTTCGCAATCAGAAATATTGATTGAAACGCCGTTACATTTTTTTAATGAAATTAAATTGTATTCCATAGCGGGCCATTTTATGAGACATATAAAATTTAATGAAAATAATACATATAAGCTTGACCTAGATGAAATTTCTAAAGGGACTTATTTAATACAGATATTAAGTAATGATCAAGTGATTGGTCATGATAAAATTATTAAGTTATAATTTTTATTTTTTGCCTTTAATAATATTCCAGCCTTGCTTAGCTAAATCATTTACATCGGAAGAAACTTTAGATAAAAATATTAATGTTGAAAAAACAATAATTATCAAAAGAG
>JAHDFV010000227.1 GCA_020627985.1 Saprospiraceae bacterium | reverse complement strand
ACAGATGTTACTTAGAGGGGGGACTTAAAAAAGCAAATATCTATATTGAAAATGGTAAAATCCAAGAAATTACCTTGGGTGAAAAATCATCTCAAATAGATTATGACTTCGAAGACGATATCATAATGCCAGGAGCCATTGATTCACATGTTCATATTAATGAACCTGGTAGAACAGAATGGGAAGGTTTTGAGACCGCAACAAAAGCCGCAGCTAGAGGAGGTGTGACTACTTTAGTAGATATGCCTTTAAATTCAAGTCCAGTTACCACCAACATGACTGCCTTAAGAGACAAGATGAATGCAACATCAGGTCAATTAAATGTCAATTGTGGATTTTGGGCAGGACAAGTAGATAATAATTTTGTCGAATTAGAGAAATTATTAAATGCAGGTTGCTTGGGAGTAAAAGTATTTATGGTTCATTCTGGAATTGATGAATTTCCTCAGTTAAGTTCAGAGTTTTTATCTGAATTGACGAGTTATTTAGGAAATCGAAATATTCCTGTTTTGGCTCATTGCGAAAATGAAAAAATGCTAAAAGAAATCAAAACGCCAACTTTTGATTACAAAGATTTCTTAGCATCGAGACCTAAAGCATCTGAAGATGTTGCTATAGATGAATTTATTCATTTTTGTGAAACGCATAACTGCAAAGCGCATATTGTTCATCTTTCATCTGCTAATTCTTTAGATAAAATTAGAACAGCAAAAGCAAAAGGAGCGCCTTTAACCGTGGAAACCTGTCCACATTATTTAATATTCCAATCAGAGAATATTAAGGAAAAAGATGTTTTATATAAATGTTGTCCTCCAATCAGAGAAAAAGCAAACAATGAGCAATTAAAAGATGGCTTAAAAGAAGGCATCATTGACTTTTTAGCGACAGATCATTCTCCTGCACCTAAAGATATTAAAGGAATAAGTGGAGGCGATTTTGCTTCAGCTTGGGGAGGAATTGCTGGCTTACAATTTTTAATCTCAGCAAGTTGGACGGCATTAAAAGATAAAATGGATTTACAAACCTTTATTCCTTTATTGACCTCAAAACCAGCTAACTTTCTACAAATAAATGATAGAAAAGGGTATTTAAAAGAAGGTTATGATGCTGATATCACGGTTTGGAATCCAGAAAAGGTTTTCAAAGTAGAAGATCGAATTATTGAGCATAAACATAAGATTACACCATATAAAGGAATGGAACTTTCTGGTAAAGTAAATGCTACTTTCGTGAATGGAAAATTAGTATATAAAAATGGTATTTTCTTAAATAGAAATTGTGGGAATAAGATATTAAGAGAAAATCATGTTTTAGCTTAATCCTTTATTCTTACAGAAAAAATAAAGAGACCTCAAGTGTATGCTTGGGGTTTCTTATATTTGTAACCCTTCAAAAAATACTAAAAAGAATAAAAACATTAAACGAATTTAACGATATGGATTTTCAAGAAAAATATATTGATTTAATTAGTGAAAAACTAGGCGGAAAAGTACTTTTTTCAACCGATGATTTCTTTGCAGAAAAAGAAAATTTAATCAAGAAAGGAAGAGGAATTTTTATCGCTGATAAATATACAGATAGAGGAAAATGGATGGATGGATGGGAGTCTCGAAGAAAAAGAACACCAGGTCATGATTGGTGCGTCATTCAATTAGCAACACCAGGTAAAATTAAAGGATTTGATATAGATACGAATCATTTCTTAGGGAATCATCCTCCTCATGCCTCTATTGAAGGCTTATATACAACAGATGATATCAGTAGACATTCTCAAGAAGAATTAAATCAGTTATCTTGGACAGAAATCCTAGAAAAATCACCTTTAGATCCTGGTAGTCAACACCTTTATCCTTGTAAGAATGAAGGAGTATACAATGTTATTCGATTACATATTTATCCTGATGGAGGCGTTGCCCGATTAAGAGCATATGGTGAAGTACAAAAAGATTGGTCTTTAATTTCAAAAGAAGAGACCATAGATTTAGCAGCAGGGATAAATGGTGCAAAAGCCATAGCTTGTAATGATATGTTTTTCAGTTCTAAAGATAATCTCATTATGCCGGGAAAAGTTATAAATATGTGTGATGGTTGGGAAACCAAACGAAATAGAACCCAGAATAATAGAGATTATTGTTCGTTTAGCACATAAAGGAATGATTGATAAAATCATGGTAGATACACATCATTTTAAAGGAAATTATCCAGATGCATGTAGTATTGAAATTTGCAATGTCAATTCAGATGAAGAAGCATTAGAAGAAACAACGAATTGGAAAGAAATTCTAGCACCTTCAAAATTATCAGCGCACAATGAACACACTTTTTTACCAAATGATTTAAAAGGGGAAGAAGTTTCACATGTCAGAATGTTTATCTATCCTGATGGAGGCGTAAGTAGACTTCGATTGTGGGGTAGAATTTCATAAAAATTCTTACCTTAATCAGAATATTATTGTAGGAATTCAATCTGATTTTGATAACCATTCTAATTTAAACAGATTGACAAAAGTATAGAACCATTCTTTATCCATGAATATAGCTTTAATTACATTACTCTTTTTCATTATCGTCGTTTTATTACTCATCAATAAAACAACATATAGCCTTACTTTTTTAGAACAAAAAATTGAAAAAGACGATAAGGATAGAAAAGAAGATGTTTTCCAAAAAGAAAAGATAACAGACTCAAAAGCATTTAATTATGCAGCAATGGTTTTCGTATTTCTTCTTATCGGATTACTAGTGTATTTAGGAGTTAAAGGTACTGCTTACGAAGGGCATATGCGAGAATGGATGAATATTGTCGTTCGTTTGTTACACATCACCTTCGGTATCGCTTGGATAGGTACTTCATTCTATTTTGTTGGAATGGAGAATGGTTTTAATAAAGAAGGACTTCGAGATGAAATAGCGGGAGATATGTGGACCGTTCACGGTGGAGGTTTCTATTTTATCGAAAAATATAAAATTGCTCCGAAAGAGATTCCAAAGCATTTGCATTGGTTTAAATATGAAGCTTATTTCACTTGGTTATCTGGCTTTTGTTTACTTTTTGTCGTGTATTACTTCAATGCCAGTTCTATGTTGATAGATCCTACAATTTGGAATGTAGAACCGTGGGTTGGAGTAGCAGTAGGAATGGGTTCTTTAGCTTTAGGATATCTCATTTATGATTTAATGAGCCGCACACCTTTATTAAAAAAACCAATGTGGTTTGGATTAATTGGCTTTGCGATTGCTTGTTTATTTGCTTATTTCTATACTCAAGTATTTAGCCCAAGAGCAGCGTATATTCATTTTGGTGCTTTATTAGGAACTTGTATGGCAGGTAATGTTTTCTTTTGTATCATTCCATCTCAAAAGGCAATGGTCAAAGCAGCCAAAGAGGGAACATATTTAGATCCTTGGTTAGGGCAATTTGCTAGACTTCGATCTTTCCATAATAATTACTTTACAATGCCCGTACTTTTTGTAATGATTAGTAATCATTTCCCAAGTACTTTTGGTCATGAATATAACTGGTTAATCTTAGCAGCTATTACATTAGGAACAGCCGGATTGAAACATTATTTCAATTTAAGAGAACAAGGCAAAATGTCTACATATGTTTTTCCGGTTTCACTTTTAATATTAGTTTCTGTTGCCTTTTTGTCTGCTCCCATACCAAAAGGGGGTGCATGTTCTGAAGTGGAATTTCCTGTAGTATATCAAATTATAAAGGATAGATGTCAACAATGTCATTCTTCAAAACCTACAGATAAAATATGGACATCAGCACCCAATGGTCTGAAATTTAATACTCCAGATGAAATTAAAGCACAAGTAGATCAAATTATGCAAAGAGTCGTAATAACTGAAACGATGCCTAATAATAATGCTACGGGAATGTTGCCTGAAGAAAGAGAAATGATTCGATGTTGGATTGAGCAAGGAGCTAAAATTGAAGAATAAAAACAATTATATCATCTTTAATGGATTATAAAAAATGATGAGTTTAAAAGCATTTAATGCGCAAACCAAAAAGAAAGCGAAAGAAGATTTATTTAATTGTTGTGGCTCTAAAAAATGGGTCAATAAAATGATGCAAAGTTTTCCATTTAAAAATGAAAAACAAATACATCAATTAGCTGTAGAACATTGGTATAAAAACTGTTCCACTAAAGATTATTTAGAGGCATTTACACATCATCCTAAAATTGGTGATGTAAAAAGTTTGACCAAAAAATTTGCAGCTACGAGTAATTGGGCAAGTAATGAACAAGGGAAAGTAGCACAAGCCACAAAAGAAACCATACAAGAATTAGCCAAGAAAAATAAAGCATACGAAAAGAAATGTGGTTTTATTTTTATTGTTTGTGCTACAGGTAAAACAGCAGAAGAAATGTTGGATATCTTAACCTATAGATTACAACATTCTAAAGAAGAAGAAATCAATGTGGCGATGGGGGAGCAGTTCAAAATTACCATTATCCGCTTAAAAAAATTATTAGAATTAAATCATAAAATTTGGACAGAAGCAAGTCATGTTACGACTCATGTTTTAGATACAAGTGAAGGAGCTCCAGGAAGATATATTCAAATTCAATTAAAAGAAAATATAAAAGGAAATTGGATCACAAAAGCTATGGGTGTCACCAATGCAGATGGTAGAATTCCTGATTTATTAGCTCCAGGGTTTCATTTAGAAAAAGGACATTATCAAATGGTTTTTAATACAGGCGATTATTTTAAATTATATGGTGTAAAAGGATTTTATCCAACGGTCTGTATCGACTTCACTATTTTTGATACGACACATTATCATGTCCCTTTATTAATTAATCCTTTTGGATATTCTACTTATCGAGGGAGTTAAATTAAATTTAACATTTAGGAGTTACTTGATTTTATAAAATTAGTATTAATACTTTCTTTAAATGTCAAATC
This sequence comes from Saprospiraceae bacterium, assembly GCA_020627985.1. Lineage (GTDB taxonomy): Bacteria > Bacteroidota > Bacteroidia > Chitinophagales > Saprospiraceae > JAHDCE01. The sequence goes on along the minus strand of JAHDFV010000227.1, from coordinate 1,547 downwards.
AACTTCATATACTTTTTAAAATCGTAAATCCTTTTTAATTCAATTAATAATGAAAAGATTAACAAGTATTACTGTCGCAGATAAAAGAAAAGTTTTTAGTAAATTAAAAAGAGCGAATACGGCTTTTCAAAAAAAATATCCTGGAGATAAATCAGATCGCCAACCAGTACATACTGTTTATGGTGGTGCTAATTTATTTAAATCCAATATTGCGAATTCCTTTTCTCAAAAATCTTTGGATTCATTATTAACTTATGCGCCTAATTTTTGTGAATTTGGAAAAATATTTGGATTAGAAGGGGCTAATGAATTACCAACTTCCAATAAGAAAATTGAAAAAATAAGTAAGGCATTAAAAAAAATGTCTACAAAAGAAAGAAGGAATCATCCTGGATATTTATCCTATGAGATTTATAAAAAGGTAATTAAGAAATTAGAAAAAGAAGCGCTAGAAGATTTTAGAATTGATTTTGAAGATGGCTTTGGGAATCGTTCGGACGAAGAAGAAGACCAAACGGCTTTACAAGCAGCTAGAGAAGTAGCCAAAGGAATGGAGGAAGGAACATTACCTCCTTTTATTGGAATTCGAATTAAATGCTTTGCCGAAGAAACCAAGGAAAGAGGTTTAAGAACATTAGATATTTTTGTAACAGAATTAGTTAAAAAATCAGGAGGGAAATTGCCTGATAATTTTGTGGTGATGTTGCCTAAAGTCACCATCACAAATCAAGTTACAGCGCTTGTAGAATGTTTTGAACTATTAGAAAATAAATTAGAATTAGAAGCGGGTTCTTTACAAATGGAAATGATGGTAGAAACCACACAATCCATTATGGATATAAAAGGAACCAATCCCTTATCTCGTTTTGTATCAGCCAGTAAAGGAAGATGCAAAGCGATGCATTTTGGAACCTATGATTATACGGCTTCTTGTAGTATTACAGCGGTATACCAAGAAATGGATCATCCTGTTTGTGATTTTGCACATCATATGACAAAAGTAGCTCTAGCGCATACAGGAATATTTTTATCTGATGGTGCTACGAATACAATGCCCATAGGACCGCATAGAGGTAAATTAACCAAAAAACAAAAAGAAGAAAATAGAAGGGTAGTACATCGTTCTTGGAAAAAAGGATATGACCATATTCGTCATTCTTTATGGAATGGATATTATCAAGGATGGGATTTAAATCCTGCACAACTTCCGATGCGATATACAGCTGTATATGCTTTCTTTTTAGAAAGTTATCACGATGCAGTTGATCGTTTAAAAACGTTTGTAGATAAAGCGGCTAGAGCTACATTAATAGGAGACGTATTTGATGATGCAGCAACAGGACAAGGTTTGTTAAATTATTTTTTAAGAGCCTTAAACAGTGGAGCAATTTCTGAAAAAGAAGTATTAGCTACAGGCTTAACCTTAGAAGAAATTCGATCTCGTTCGTTTAGATTTATATTAGAAAGAAGAGCTGCATTAAATCAAGAAGAAAATGAAGTGATTTAAAAACTAATGTTAAAATGATTTGTAAATGCTTGGAGAACAA
>JAHDFV010000226.1 GCA_020627985.1 Saprospiraceae bacterium | reverse complement strand
CGAGTAATATTGATTCAGAAGAAATTAAAACTACTATTCACGGTAGAATATTAAATACAGATGGATCACCCATTTCTGGAGCTGAAATTACTGTTCAACAATATTCGGCTACAAGTAATGATTTAGGAATTTATATTTTTCATGAGATTGATATTAATACAAATGTTGATTTTATGAAAGTAAAAAAAGATGGATATTTCTTAGGAGGTAAAATTTTAAATGGAAAAAATAATTCAGTACAAAAAATTGATGTGCAATTATTAAGAAAAATACTTGCAGGTTCTTTTAATTCTCTAAATGGAAAAGAAATGTCCCTAGGTTTATCTGGTGCTAAAATTGATTTTCCTGCTGGTAGTATTGTTGATGCTTCAGGGCAAAATTATTCAGGCAACGTAAACGTTTATTATACAGAAATTAATGCAGATGATGAAAATTTGGGAAGTGTATTGCCAGGTGGTTTATTAGCAGAGAATTCAGAAGGAAATGATGTTGTTTTAGCGACATTTGGAATGTTGGGGATAGAACTTTTTGATGATGTAAATCAACCTTTAAATATTGGTAATAATAAAAAAGCAACCCTTACTTTTTCTGTTCCAGATGATTTAATTTCTTCAGCACCAGAAACCATTCCCTTATGGTATTTAGATGAAAATACTGGTATTTGGATAGAAGAAGGAACCGCTGTTTTAAATAATGGAAAATATGAAGGAGAAGTCAGTCATTTTTCATTTTGGAATTGTGATTATCCTTATTCATTGATTCATTTAACTTTTCAAATTGTTGATCAAAATAATAACCCCCTCACTAATTACTCCATACAAGCAAATGTAATAGGTTCAAGTTCTACTACTTCTGGTGTAAGTGATGGGAATGGATTTGTGCATGGCTTCTTTCCGAAAGATGAAGAAATTCTGTTATCTGTTTCACAAAATCAATTTAATGTTTGTAATGTTTCTTCTAATGAAACTACTTTAATATTTGGTCCTTTTAGTTCTGATCAAAATTTAGGCGAAGTTGAATTTGATTTGAACAATTTATCATATATAGAAATAAATGGAACTGTAAACCCAGTTTGTACTAATCCTATTTCAGATGAATTAATGCTAATAGTTGAAAATTTAAATAATGGATGCTCTTATCAATATTTTATTGTAGATAATGAATTAAATGTGAATTTTCCTTATGATCCAAATGGGAATTATAGCGCTTATGTAATTGATTTTTTAAATTCTAAACAAAGTGAAAGTTTTTCAATCGTTGAAGGAATAAATGATATAGGATTAGTGAACGTTTGTGATGCTCTTGGGCAATTTTTAACCATTGAATTTGATGGAGAAACTTATCATTCATTAGCAGAAAACTTTCAAGATTCAATAGGATTAGAATCTATTTCATTATATTTTTATGATAATGATTTTCAATTTAATGCCAATATAAGTTATGAAGAGGGAGGTGATAATTTAAATAATAGTGTGTTGATTGGAATGAATGCAGTTAAGTTTCAAGTGTTCGATCTTTCATGTGGATATTCATCTTTGAGTTGTGAGAATTTGATTATTAATTTCACTAATTTTGATGAATATATAACTGCAGGAATATCAGGTTTTATGTATAATAATGTAAATAATGAATACCAATATATAAACATACAATTTAGGGTTTTATTAAATTAAAATATAAGGAGTTATAATTTTCTTTATAACTCCTTTTATCATTAACTTTTATTCAAATCAGTTTAGATTTTAAAGAGATTTGTTTTTAAATCATTTCTTTAAAATATAACATTAAAATTGCTATTTTTGCAAAAAAATAGAATATGTACGTTAATAGGAATATTAGTTGGAAACTCATTTTAAGATTTGCCTTTTGGAGAGTCATCTTTTTTATTATTTACGGTTTCTCAGTTATCTTTTTGTATCATTGGTTAGAACATGAAGGTATTAATATTGCTATTCCTTTTTTACCCTTGAGTACCATTGGTATTGCTGTTGCGTTTTATATTGGTTTTAAAAATAATCAATCTTATGATCGTTTCTGGGAGGCTCGAAAAATATGGGGAGGCATTATCAACTATAGTCGTACATGGGGTAATCAAATTTTAAGTTTCGTAACATTATTACACACAGAAGGAAGAGTATCAAAAGAAGAATTAAAAGCTCATCAAAAAAGATTAATTTATAGACACATTGCTTGGTGTAATGCTTTGAGATTACAATTAAGACAACCTTCTAGTTTTAGTATCGTTTACAAAAAACATTTAGGTAATTTATATAAGGGGAAACCTGGTAGTGAAGATTGGAAAAATGAAGTAGGACCATTTATTGAGACACAAAAGGAAGTTGAACATTTGATTAAATGTAAAAATACGGCTACTCAGTTAATTCGATTGCAAGGTGAAGAATTAAAAGAATTTATAAAATTAGGTTTGATTGAAGATTTTCGTCATATGGAATTGATGGGTTCTTTAGAAGAATTTTATAATCTACAAGGAAAATGTGAACGAATAAAAAAGACTCCTTTCCCTAGGCAATATGCATATTTTAGTAATGTATTTACTTGGATTTTTATTCTTTTATTGCCTTTTGGACTAGTTGGAGAATTTGCTAAAATGGGACATGATTTTGTTTGGTTAACGATTCCTTTTTTTGTGTTAATAGCTTGGATTTTTAATACGATGGAAATGGTAGGTGATAATAGTGAAGATCCTTTTGAAAATTTCATCAATGATGTACCTATGACCGCTATTTGTAGAACGATTGAGATTGATTTAAAAGATATGTTAGGTGAAGAAAATTTACCTGAAAATATTAAAGCGGTTGATGGTGTTTTAATGTAAATTATTGTTGTAAACCTTTGATCAAAATTTCTGAAAATTGTTGTTCTAATTCTGGGATACTTATGCCATCTTTTTTTGAATACCAAGCGTAAAACCAGCGGAGAGTAGAAAGGATAGAAAATAAGGCAACATCTGGATTCACCTTTTTTATTTTTCCTTGCTCTATACCTGCAATAAGGATAGATTTAAAACGCTTTTCATAATCTTTTCTTTGATTTTTAAATTCTTGGAAAGCATTTCCTTCTAAGTGTCTCCATTCTTGAGTGATTAAAGAAATCGCATCTGAATTCTCAACAGCCATATGGATGTGTAAAGATATAAGTTGTTCAATTTTATGAATTGGGCATACATTATTTTCTTCAACCTCTTTGATCCCAACCATAAATGTTTTTGCAGCATCCAACAAAAGTGTAGATAAAATCTCCTGTTTTGATTGAATATGATTGTAAAGACTTGCGGCTTCCATCCCTACTTCTTTCGCTAAATCACGCATAGAAGTCGCTTTATATCCTTTTTCTCTAAAAAGTTTAGCAGCAGTTTTGAATATAATTTGGCGTTTGGTTGGTTTCATTTTTATTCAATATAATTCACGAAGATACATTTTGTGTTTGAAAATTGTAAAGTCTTCCTTTCAAATGCTTAAATTACAAATCTTATTATAATTCAATAGAACATTGTATTTTCGTAAAAAAAATTATCATGTATTCAGATATAAGTTTAGAAAGAGAAGTGTATGGATCAGAAGATCATAAGATGGTACAACAAACCATTGTTGATTTTATTCAAAAAGAAATAAAGCCTTACCATGATGAATGGGAAAAACAAGGACATGTCAGTTATGAGCTTTGGAAAAAAGCGGGCGACTTAGGTTTGCTATGTATGGATATGCCTGTAGAATATGGTGGTGCAGGTTTTGATTTTTCTTTTAGTGCCATGTTTATTGAAGAATTAGTAAAGCATGGTTGTACTGGACCAGGTTTCTTTTTGCATTCGGATATCGTAGCACCTTATATTTTAAAATATGGGAATGAAGCACAAAAACAAAAGTATTTAAATGGGATGGCAACAGGAGATATGATTGCCGCTATTGGGATGACTGAACCCAGCTGTGGATCTGATTTACAAGCTTTAAGAACAAGAGCGGATGATATGGGCGATCATTATTTGGTGAATGGTTCTAAAACTTTTATTACGAATGGTTACATGTGTCATATCGCAATTATTGCTGTTAAAACTAATGTTGGAACACCAGAAGAAGGAATCAGTTTGTTATTAATTGATACCGATTCTGAAGGCTATACCAAAGGACAACCTTTTGAAAAGATGGGAATGAAAGCCAACGACACTTGTGAATTATTTTTTGAGGATGTCAAAGTCCCTAAAGAAAATTTATTAGGAGAAGAAGGCAAAGGATTCATATATATGATGACTGAGTTGGCGCGAGAACGTTTAGTTGTAGGCTTAATGGCAGTAGGAGGAGCCGAAGGCGCATTAGAAGATACCATTAAATATACTTTAGAAAGAAGAGCCTTTAAACAGCCGATTGCTGGCTTTCAAAATACGCAATTTAAATTATCAGAATTAGCAACACAATTACAAATTCATCAAACTTTTGTTGATCGGTGTACGGCTTTATTGGCACAACATAAACTTTCACCAGAATTAGGATCTATGGCTAAATATACGGCTACAGAAATGCATTGGAAATTAGCCGATGAATGTGTTCAATTACATGGAGGTTATGGTTATATGTGGGAATATCCTATTTCAAGACAATTAGCGGATTCTAGAGTTGCTCGTATATATGCAGGAACCAATGAAATTATGAAATTATTAATTTCAAGAGGTCTTTTAAAAGAATATTTTTCTGAGTTGAAAAAGAAAAGAAAGGAAAAGTTAGCTGCAAAAATTTAATGTTTTTATCATTTGAACCTAAACAATTTTATCATGAAGAAATCTATTGTATTTATATTTTTTGTTATCCTTTTAGGTACAACTGTATTTGCTCAGAAAAAAGTACATATAGGAGTGAAAGGCGGTTTTATTAATACTGATTTTTCGGGTACTGATAATAATGATTTTGATAAAAGAGCTGGGTTTTCTACAGGTGTTTTCTTTCATACCATATCTAAAAAAGGGTTTTTTGGGATTCAACCGGAAATGCTATATGCTCAGAAAGGAGCCTTTTTAATTAAAAATGATCTCAAAACGGAATATCTTTTTCATTATGCAGAGACACCTATTATGTTTAAAATTTCTATACCAATCAAAGTTATTCATATCAAAGCATTGATAGGACCTTATGCTGGTTTTAAGATTCAGGAAAATATTACAGAAAAAAATCTGCTCACTAATGAAGTAAGAAAAGTAACAGATGATACTTCTGGTTTTGATTTTGGTATGACAGGAGGTGCAGGAATTGATTTGATGTTGGGTTCGTTACTTTTAACTGCAGATGCACGATATAATTTAGGATTTAAAGAATTAGGCGGGGTAGACGAATTAGAGGATGTGAAAAATTCTAATTTTTCAATTAATGTTGGAGTTGGAATAAAGATTTAGCATTGATTAGAAAATAATATTATAATATCCTCTTTTTCATTTTAAAATTATGATTCTTTTATATTTCGCATTTAAAAAAAGATCAATAATTTATTCATCTTTTGACCTCTAAAACAACTAAAATTATGAGAAACTTAAAATTAGTTCTTCTTTTCTTTTTCCTTTTTATATTTAATTCAATTTATTCACAAAGTGTTTTTGATAAGGTTGAAGAATTTGTTGTAAATAGAAATTTAGAGGTTAGTTATGGGATTCAATTTACTTGGTTTAAAACAAGTAACATAAGATTTGTGCAAGAAAAATATAATCGTGATTTAATTTTTCAATATGTAAAATCCAAAAAAGATAATCGCCTAAATTACTTGTTTAAAGGAGAATTAGGTGTTCCTCAATTTAGAATAAATGTTGGTCTTGATTTATCTAAAAAGTATTCTATTCATTTAGCAGTTTCTCATTTAACCTACCATGTAGATGTGGATCAAGAATATTATAGAATTGGTTTTTGGAATAATGAATCTGTTTCTAATACCATTTACTTTAAAGATGATTTTAGAAAATTAGAACATTCTAATGGTATTAATCTTTGGAATATAGGAATACAGCGTCATTTTATACTTAAATTAGAAAAGCTAAAATGGCTTAATTTCGATATTGGAATTATGCCTAATTTTGGAATTGTAGCAGCAGCGAGTCAAGGAGAAATAAGAAATCCTTCTAATGAATTTGAAAGATATGATTTAGGGAATTCGATTGCAGGTTTAAATTATGCTGGAGAAATTACACTTAAAATCTTCTTTTTCGAACATTTTAAATTATCCTTTAATTTTAATTATTTTCAAATGCACATCTTAAGAGCGAAATTAGAAGATGATGCTTATGTCCAACAAAGATTGAGAGGATCAAATTATGGCGTTAACATCGGATATAAATTTTAAACTTTTTTCTTTTTAAAAACTCCTATTGTTTTTTTGAGAAGCTAACATTCAAAAGAGTTAATTAATTTTGGAATAAATTGATTTTTTAATTATGAATTCTTAGTTCTTATTGATAATTAGTTATTTATCTTCTTTTCTCTAATAT
>JAHDFV010000225.1 GCA_020627985.1 Saprospiraceae bacterium | reverse complement strand
AAACAATCGGACCATTTGATGTGAAAATGTAAGTTTAGATAAAGATAATTTCAATTGGGCTCTATCATAAACGGCTTGCGAAAAGCCATAAGCACCACCAATTAAGAAAATTACTTTTTTCCCTTTGGGCATTAATTTTTGCTCAACAAAAGTAGAGAATTCTACAGAAGTAAATTCTTTCCCTTTATCATCTAATAAAATGAGAAAATCAGAAGGATTTATTTTCTTGAGAATGAGTTCTCCTTCTCTAGTTTTAATTAATTCTTTTGTTAGATTTTTAGCATTCTTTATATCTGGTAAAATGGTAAAGGAAAACGTACAATACCTTTTTAATCTTTTTTCATAAATCTGAATGCCTTCATCTAAATAATTAAAAGCTGTTTTGCCAATAACTTTTAATTCTATTTTCATTCGTAAAATGGTGATTGTTGAGAAACAAAAGTAAACTAATATCTATTAAACAAAAAAAATGGCTCCTAGATTAAAATCCAAGGAGCCATTAAAAAATATATAGTGGCGTTTGTTCCAAAGCTGTGGGACTAATTAGTCCAAGAGTACAAGTTCTTCACCTAAAAATTTTTCAATTTTTGAAATGATATCTCTAGTTGGCACGATTTTGTCGCTTTCAATTTTGCTAATATTTTCTTCTGATAAGCCAGAAATATAAGCTAATGTAGCTAGAGAAACTTCTTTTTTTGTTCTTGCTTTAGCAATTTGTTGCCCTAAAGAAGGAAAGGCTGCAATTTCACCCTTTGCGGTAAATTCATCTTCATAGCCAGTTAATAATTGTTTAGCTTCTTCATAAGTCATTGACTTTTGAATTGTTGAAGTGTTTTCTTCTTGAGCGTGCATTGAAGCAATAACTAAAAAGAAACTTAAGGTAAAAATGATTACTTTTTTCATTATCATATTTATTTTCTTCTTATAATAAATTAACAAATATTATGCCGAACTTAACATTTGTGACACTAGTTTAAAATATATATCAAATACCACTATATATTATCAAGTATAATTTCACAGCCTAAACGTTCTTCAATCTCAACAATAATATCTCTTGTAGGAACAGCATCTCCTTTTTCTATCGTTTTTATATTGGCAACGGATAGACCTAAAGTTTCTGCCAGTTGATTTTGACTAATCCCAACTTTGTGCCTCGCCTCTTCAATTTGTTGTCCGATATGTAATGGAGTTGATTTTGAGGCTTTAGGTTGTTGTTGGCAACCCATCGTAATTAATAACGAAAGAACAATTAAAAAGGTATAAATGAAATGTTTCATGTGAATGGTTTTAAAATCCACCTCCAAGGGGAAGGAGGTGGAATACAACTGATTATGGAAAAATGAATACAACTAAAGGTTTATTATTTATCGTATTGATATAATTTGTATTTTTTTATGATGCCAATTAATTTCTTATCATATTTTTTATCTGTAGCATAACCACAAGCTTTTAGACCTCTGCTCCATTTTTTATAATCTTTGCCATAACTTTTTAATCGTTTGTATCGATTTTTTTGAAGCAATTTAGAATGGTCTCTAAAGGATTGCCATGTGGAATCATAAATCCTGAAGAAATCTTTATGATGATCATCGAAATGATTAGAGCAATGTCCTTTTTTACATTTTTTGCTGAAACATTTAATCCCAAAATGATTTTTGTTATTCACAGCAAGTCTACTATTTCCTGCTCTACTTTCTATAATAGCTTGTCCGAGCGTTATACTTGCAGGTATACCATATTTTTTCATTTCATTGATTGCTAAATCTTTATACCTAAGAATATACTGATCTGTGGTAGTTTCTTTTAAATAACCAGCTGATACTGGCGCATACTCATTCACCGTTCTTGCTCGATATTCCTTTTCTTCTTCTGAAATATTTTCTGCTGGCGAAGAGTCGAAAGCCAGAGGTTGATTGACTGAGAAAGTAATAGATAAACATTCGAAATAGATTAAAGAGAAACCAATAATGATGATGCTAATTCTAAAAATGGGAACATTTGGACCCACCAAACTTCTAAAGGGTTTTAGTATAGTCCGATATAATTTTGCTTTTAATGCAACAAATGGTTTCATAATGATATAAAAAATTTGACGGATTAAATCAGCGATTTCTGGCTGATATTGTTGAGTAAATTCATATCCTTTGGTCATTCCCTTAGTAATTAAAGGAAAAGATCGATGCGTGTCTTGATGTAAACGATTCGACATGTTAGAAATTATTTGTATATTTATAGTTCTTAAAAGAATACATTTGTTTTAGTTTTGTGCGTTTTAGTATTATTGTAACACAAATATAAAACAAAAAGTTTCAATAAAGCAACATTATTTTAAAACATTTTATTTCTTTTTATGGCTGATTTTTCAAATAATATTGTAAATCAACGATTTAGAGCTTTGTTTTCTGAATTAGAAAAAAACAATTTAATAAAAGGTAAGTCAGATATTGCTGACAAACTGGATACATATAATCATGTAATCAATAGCATTTTAAAGAGTAAGCGGAATATTACGGTAGACCAACTCAGCAAATTGTTTGAACATTATCGAATAAATTCCAATTTTATGTTTGGTCTGAGTGATGAAATGTTCTTAGATGGAGAATTTCCTACAAATGGGATTGAAACTCGATTTACCGATGAAAGAAAATTTGGGAAAACTGCCAATATTTCATTAGTATCTGATAAAGTAAGAGCTGGATATGCGATAGAGCACCAAGATCCTTCTTATATGAAAAATTTGCCAAAATTTTCATTGCCTCATTTATCTGGTAAAAATTTGGTAGCTTTTGAAATTGATGGAGATAGTATGATGCCAACCATAACCCAAGGTGATATTGTAGTTTGCGAACCAGTAGAAAGAGGTACGCCTATTTATGACAATCACGTTTACGTGATTGTCACTGATGTTTTAGTCGCTAAACGAATTCAACAAATTAAAAAAGGAGCTGAACCTAAAGAATTTCGTTTAATTTCAGATAACCATCAAGTTTATCAAGCCTATAATGTTCCAGTTGAAGAGGTCAATCAAATTCTTAAGGTGAAGTGTAGATTAACCAGTTATGCAATTAGCTAAAAGTGATTTATAACGATATTTAGATGAATAAATTTTTAATCTATTCTTCTTTCTTGCAATCAACTTTAATCCATCATCTTGCTAATGATTAGAAAGAGATGTCTAAAGTAGATCAGTTAGCTGCAAAATGATGAATCTTCTGAGGAGCTTAAAGAACTTACTTTAATGAATGGAAAGGCGTAAAAGATAGTATGTATAGAAAGCATAAATATTCTTAAGAGAAACATAATGCGTTCTTTTCCTCAAATGTAGCTGATGCTACAATTTGTTTATTTTCAAAATAACTAATTTGGCTTGCATCGAAAACAATTTATAATAATGTAAATTTTATTCTGCAAATAACTCATTTGCCCAGGGATCCTCTGCTATAAATTTTTCTGCTTGTTCCATCGTTAGAACTTCTCGGATAACTTGAGAGATGAATTTTATAATAAATCGTCCAGTATTTTTAGTTCTATTCGTTTTATCTAATGCTTTAAGCTGATTACCATATTGACTTGCTATAGATTGAATATTATTTTTTTGTTGATCAGTTAATTCCACGTAAACAGAAAAATATTTAATCGCATCAGTCTCAGTGTAAAGAATTTCAGTGAATTTACCCATTTCAGGATTATCCCGTTGAACTTTCGAATCTGATTGACAGGAAAGCAAAAAGCTAATAACAAGAAGCAAGAGTATTCGACACATAAAGCCTAATAAGTTAATTTATATCCCTCAATATACATATTTCGTAATGTTTTGTTAATCATTAATGGATTTAGAAGAAAAAATGATTGAAATTGCGTTATTCATAATAGAACCAATATCTACATTTTGACATGAAGAAATTTTTATCCGTTTTAGTGCTATTCTTAGCTTTTTATACCTATGCTTCAGCTGCTTTTATGATTATTCCAATGGATGATTCTCAAAAGAATCACTTAAAAGCGTATGGTGTAACATATTGGGTTTTAGAAAAAGAGGTAGAAGCTTGGTGGTTATTAAATTACCAAGGAGGCAGTTTTGCTTTTCAACATAGTCCTTTATTCGAAAAGCTATGTAAGAAAAGAGATGTTAGTTTTAAAATTATTCCTGATGCTCAGTTCAATAAGATTCTTGCAGAAATTGGAGAGCCAGAAGTTAATAAAGAAGCCATGAAATTGGAGAAAGCGCCTAAGATAGCGGTATATACTCCAGATTTTAATGCGAAAGGAGAGAAAGTACAGCCTTGGGATGATGCTGTTACTATGGTCTTAACATACGCAGAGATTCCTTATGAAACCATTTATGATGAAGAAGTTATGGGGGATCAATTGACTAAATACGATTGGCTCCATTTGCACCACGAAGATTTTACAGGACAATATGGTCGTTTTTATCGAAGTTATCACACGCATGCTTGGTATAGAGAGAATCAGAGAAAAATGGAAGAATTATCCAAAAAATTGGGCTTTTCAAAAGTATCACAATTAAAATTGGGTGTAGTAAAAAAGATTGAAGAATATGTTGTTGGTGGCGGATTTATGTTTGCGATGTGTTCAGCAACAGATACCTATGATATTGCATTAGCTGCAGAAGGATTAGATATTTGTGCTAAAATGTATGATGGAGATCCTGCTGACCCTACTGCTCAAAGTAAATTAGATTTCAGTAAAACGTTTGCCTTTAAAGATTTTCAATTAATGAAAGATCCATTGGTTTACGAATATTCTACCATTGATCACAGTCAAGGTAGAAAGGTGCCAGCGGAAATAGATTATATTTCATTATTTGATTTTTCAGCAAAATGGGATCCTGTTCCAACTATGCTTACACAAAACCACACGAGAACTGTAAAAGGTTTTATGGGACAGACTACAGCGTTTTTGAAAAAGTATTTAAAGTCAGACGTATTAATCTTAGGAGATAACAAACCTGCTAAAGAAGCTAGATACATTCATGGTAAAAGAGGAGAAGGTTTTTTTACTTTTTATGGTGGACATGATCCTGAAGATTATAGGCATTTTGTAAATGATCCTGAAACGGATTTGAGTCTGCATCCGAATTCACCTGGATATCGTTTAATTTTAAATAACGTTTTATTTCCAGCGGCTAAAAAGAAAAAAAGAAAGACCTAGTCTTTAAAACTTTATTCAAAAAAATAAGCGTCAGAATTTTTCTGACGCTTATTTTTTTGAATATTATTTATATCGGTTCACTTCAAAAGAAGTATGTATCTTTAATCCAATAAAAAAATAATTTATTGCTACAATCTTTATTAAATACGATTAAACAATTTCTGGGAAAAGGGATGGATCACTCTACCCAGAAATTTGTAAAAGGAGGTGTACTTGGCAATGCCTGGCTGCAAATCGTTTCTATGATTTTGGTTTTTGTCACTCAAATTCTTATTGCTAGAATAGGAGGTAAAGAAGCATATGGAACCTATTCGCAAGTATTTAATTGGATTGGTATTTTATTTATTGTTGCAGCTTTTGGATCTGATTTATTGCTGGTGAAATATATACCCATTTATCAAGCGAATAAAAATAATACAGGAAATAAAAGTATTCTCACTTGGGCGAATGTAATGGTGATTCTTTTTTCGGGTTTGGTCATATCATTTTTTGCTTTTTTAGTTAATGGATTTAATATTAATGGATTATTCAATAACGCCACTTATTTTAATTATTCTTTAATTGGGATTCTTTTCGGAGCATTAATTATTCCTCAACAATCATACCTCAGAGGAATAAAAAAAGTAGTCTTAGGACAAACAGCAGATAAATTAATTAAACCAATTGGTTTAATTATTGGGATATTAATTTTTTGGGGATTAGGCAAATCTAATGAAGTAGAAAGTTATGTTTTTGCAAATGTAATTGCTTTTGGAATTGCTTTCTTTTTTTCCTTTTATTTTTTATTTCAAAATAAAGAAACATTTTCTTCAACAGAAAAAAATAAATTTGAATGGAATAATTGGTTGTCTCAATCTGCTTGGTTTACTTTATCGGGTTTATTATTTATGTTGAGTATGCGATTGGATGTTTTGGCAGTAGGTAGTTTTATAGATAATGTTCATGTAGGCTTTTATAATGTAGCATTGAAATATGCTGACCTAATGGCATTTCCTATTTTTGTTGTTTCGCATTCGATTGCGCCTTTGTATTCTAATTTTTATAAAGAGAAAAAAATAAATGAAATCTCTTTTTAAAAATGCTACTCGTATTTGGAATCACGCTTATAATATTTATTGGTTTTCTTCTTTTTGGTAAATTATTGCTTGGTTTATTTGGAGAAGAATATGTTGTTGGATATTTTCCTTTGTTAATATTATGTGTAGGAAAATTAATTTCCTCTCTAGTAGGTCCTTTAGGATTATTGATGATGTTTATAGGACTGGAAAAGAAAGTAAATTTAATGCTGTTTCTTCAAATTATAGTAACGGTAATATTATTGTTAGTTTTAATTC
>JAHDFV010000224.1 GCA_020627985.1 Saprospiraceae bacterium | reverse complement strand
CAGATGAAGGCGGAGTTGATTTCCCTTATGTGATCACTGCTCATGAATTGGCGCACCAATGGTGGGCACACCAAGTAATTGGTTCAAATGCTTTAGGTTCTACCATGCTCTCTGAAAGTTTGTCAGAATACTCTGCTCTAAAGGTTTTAGAAAAAAGATATGGGGTAAAGAAAATGCGCAAATTCTTAAAATCTGCTTTAGATACTTATTTAATGCAACGAAGTATTGATAGTCGTGGAGAAAAAGCATTGGCTTTAAATGAAGGACAACAACACATTCATTATCAAAAAGGATCTCTAGTCTTTTATGCGCTATCTGATTTAATGGGCGAAAAAGAATTAAATAATGTTTTGAGTACTTATATTGATAGTGTTGGTTTTCAAGAACCACCCTATACCACTTCTTTAGAATTTATGGACTTCTTGTATGCAGCCACTCCAGATTCTTTGCATTATTTTTTAGAGGATATGTTTACCACTATCACCTTGTATGATAATAGAATTAAAGAAGCGGATTATACAGATAATGGTGATGGTACTTATACTGTAAATTTTGAAGCCTATGTTCAAAAATACCGAACCAATGATAAAGGAAAACAAGTCTTCACCAATACAGAAGGCGATAGCATTTCATTAGCAATAGAAGGAAAGAAAAAGCCGATATTATCTCTGCCTTTACAAGATTTCATTGATGTAAGCATTTTTGGTTCTGAAGAAATAGATGGCAAAATTCAAGAAACCATCTTGTATCAAGAGAAATTAAAAATAGACAAAATAGATAATTCATTTTCAATCACTGTAGATCAAAAACCTGTTGAAGTAGGAATTGATCCATACAATAAATTGATTGATCGGAATTCAACCGATAATCGAAGGAAGCTGAAAGATTAAAATTTTCTATATATACCTTCCAAAAAGAGGCTGTCTCAAAAGTAAAGACAGCCTCTTTTTTATTAAACCCTAAATCCCTAAAGGGACTTTTTACTTTTTCATACTTATCATTTACTTTTCCGACCTTATTCATTTTAGTGAAAAGGGTGAAGGAAATGCGGTAAACATTCAAAACTGTTTGAGATTTCGAATTCCTTTTTTATTAAACCCTAAATCCCTAAATGGACTTTTACTTTTTCATACCATTTAGTTCTTGCATTTATTAATCCCACCTTATTCATTTTAGTAAAAAGGGTGAAGGAAATACGGTAAACATTCAAAACTGTATGAGATTTCGAATTCCTTTTTTATTAAACCCTAAAGGGACTTTCTCTGAGCTTTTAAAACTAGCGAAAAATAAAAATTTGAAAAAAAATCACATCTCTGCAACAAAATTGAAAAATGCTGCACCTATATCATTGTAACATAAAATATAAAGAGATGAAAAATATAATATTAATAATAATCAGTTTCAGTTTACAATTTCAATTATTAGGACAAACGGATACTACTTTGATTACAATTCCTGGAGAAACTGAAATTATTACTCAAGAAGAACGGATTAATAAATCTCCTAAAGAAAAAGGCGAAGACTTTGATAAAGAAAGAGTCATCATGATTCGATTTGATAAACAACTCTTTAAAGAAAGAGTAAGAGATACTAGAGATAAAATCCACGACCATTGGAGAGAAAGAAGAATAAGAATGCACAAAAGATGGTGCGAAGAATGTAAAGAAGATAGAAAAGAAAAAGAGGAGATGGAAAGAAATAAAAAAGAAGAAACCAACAAAAAACCAGAAGATATCATTGAAGATTAAACCCATCTTTACCCCTTCTAAAGCTATCTAAATTTCATTAATAATTTGGAGTATTTATTCTGATTTGTTTACAAATCTATAGCCACTCCTATACCATACATTAAATCGTAAAACATTAAAATTTAATATCATGAAATCATTAAAATTCAATTTATTCGTATTAGCAATTGTTAGTTTATTTTTTATTGGCTGTGATGACCCATTATGTATAAAAGGTGAAGGACCTATTGTTACAGAAACTTTAAATATTGGCAATACATTTAGTAAAATAGAAATGGAAGGCTCTTTTGATGTAGAAATAAATTATGGTGCTGCACAAGAAGTTATTGCAGAAGGAAATCAAAATATAATTGATCAACTTAATCCATCTGTGGTTGGTGATGAATTAATTATAGAATTAGAAAAACATTGTTACTTAAGATATGATTTAAAAATAATTATCACACTTCCTTATTTAAGTAAAGTAACCTTAGATGGTTCTGGAGATATCCTTATCAATGAATTTCCAAACCAAGGAGATTTAGAATTAAATGTAATAGGTTCTGGAGATATACAAGTCAAAGAATTTACGGGAACAGAAAATCTAACCGTTAAAATTGATGGATCTGGAGATATAAATATTAGAGAAGATTTCCCAAATTTACAAGCATTAAATATTAGAATTTCAGGTTCGGGTGACTTTACAGGATTCCCATTAATTTCAGAATATTGCACTGTAAGTATTCAAGGAAGTGGATCAGCTAGTGTATATGCGAGTCAAGAATTAAATGCAACAATTGATGGTATCGGTGATATTTATTATAAAGGCAATCCCGTCGTTAATCAATCCATTAATGGATCAGGAGACATTATCAATAGAAACTAATAAATAAGGAAAGACATTATTCATGCTTTTAATGTCGTTTCGATTTTCGATGATCCCTTAGAGAAATCTAAGGGATTTTTTTTATAATTTATTTTTTAAACCATTTAATTCTTCTTGCGTCAAATCTCTCCATTCACCAGGCTTTAAATTACCTAGATCTACATTCATGATTCTAATTCTTTTTAAAGAAATTACTTTATAATTTAAATATTCACACATTCTTCTAATTTGTCGATTTAATCCCTGAGTAAGAATAATAGAAAAAACGAATTTATTAATTTTATGAACTTCGCATTTTTTAGTTTTAGTTCCTAATATTGGTAATCCATTTGACATCTTTTTAATAAAATGATCCGAAATTGGACGATCTACTTTTACAATATATTCCTTATCATGATTATTTTCTTCTCGCAATACTTGATTGACGATATCACCATCATTCGTAAGAAAAATTAAACCCGTAGATGGTTTATCCAACCGACCAATTGGAAAAATTCGTTGAGGATGACCGATAAAATCGATTATATTATCCCGATCTTTTAAATCCGTAGTGCACGTAATCCCAACGGGTTTATGTAAGGCAATATAAATTAAGTCAGGATTTTCACCGATCGGTTCATCATCAATTAATACGATATCCTTTTCATATACTCGATTTCCTTTTCGGGCAATCGCTCCATTTATTTTCACTCGTCCTGCATCAATCCATTTATCTGCTTCCCTTCGAGAACAAATACCTGTTTGACTGATAAATTTATTTAGACTTGTGGATTTCTCTTCCATATGAATACAAATGTAGAACAAAATATAAAGAATAATTTAAGCACAGTGAGAGAAGATCAAAGCTCGTTCAACTTCTAATTAAAAATTCTTGTACTTTTGAACTAAAATCAGACAAAATAAGCAAAAGGCATAAGCGAATGAACGAAATTTATAGAAGTAGAGCGCCACTTAGAATTGGTTTAGCAGGAGGAGGAACGGATGTTAGTCCTTTTTCGGATACTTTTGGAGGTGCAATTCTCAATACCACTATAAGTCTTTATGCTTATGCTTCGATACAAGAAAAAGATGACAATCAAATTGTTTTTCATTCCATTGATCGAGAAAAAAGAATTGTTAGTGATGTTGCTTCTCAATTAGAAATTGATGAACACCTCATGTTGCAAAAAGGAGTATATAATCGAATGGTTAAAGATTACAACCTAACTCCGCAAGCATTTGAGATGACAACTCATATGGATGCTCCCGCTGGTTCGGGTCTTGGAACATCATCTACCCTAGTTGTTGCCATTATTGGAGCTTTTGTAGAATGGTTGAAGTTACCTTTAGGTGAATATGATATCGCCCAACTTGCCTATTCTATTGAAAGAGAAGATTTAAAAATGGCTGGTGGAAAACAAGATCAATATGCAGCTACATTTGGTGGGGTGAATTTTATGGAATTTTATGCAGATAATAAAGTGATCGTAAATCCACTTCGAATTAAAAAAGAAACTTTACAAGAATTAGAATTTCATTTAATTCTTTATCATACGAAAACTAGTCGATTATCGGCTAATATTATTGAGGAACAAAGAGAAAACATCAAGCAAAATCAAAGTAGTGCTTTAGAAGCGACAAAAAAATTAAAAGATCAAGCTTTTATGATGAAAGAAGCTTTATTAAAAAATGAATTATCGCATATTGGGCAAATACTTGATTTCGGTTGGCAACATAAAAAAAGTTTAGCTAAAAAGATATCTAATCCATTAATTGATGACACCTATAAAGCTGCCATTAATGCAGGTGCTTCAGGTGGAAAAATATCAGGTGCTGGAGGTGGTGGATTTATGATTTTTTATTGCCCAGGTAATACTAAATATAAAGTCACTGAAGTATTAAGTCAAAAAGGAGGAACCGTTCAACGGTATAATTTCGTAAATGAAGGAATGACAACATGGACAAGCAAACAATAAATAAAAATTTACTGGCTTCTATTGAATTAAAGAAAACGATTTTAGAAGATGAAAATATTTTAACGACGACCAATAAAATGGCTGAAGCAATCATTGATTGTTTTAAAAATAAGGGTAAAGTTTTATTTTGTGGCAATGGTGGTTCAGCTGCTGATGCCCAACATTTATCCGCTGAATTATCTGGAAGATATTATTATGATCGCCCGCCTTTATTTTCTGAAGCACTCCATGTTAATACTTCTTATTTAACGGCTGTCGCAAATGATTATTCTTACAATGAAATTTATTCTCGTTTATTAAAAGCAATGGGATCAGAAGGAGACATTTTAATTGGATTATCTACCTCAGGAAATTCAGGTAATGTAGTGAATGCATTATCCACAGCTAGAGAATTAAAAATGAAAACTTTTTCTTTAACAGGTTTAGGTGGCGGAAAAATGAAATCTTTATCTGATTTAATCATTGAAATCCCTTCAAAAGATACGCCGAGAATTCAAGAATGTCATATGCTGATTGGACATACACTTTGTGAATTAGTAGAGCGTGGTATTTTTCCTCAAGATTAAATTTTTATTTTTGAAAAGACATTTTTCAATTTAGTGTAATCGAAAAAAACCTCCAATAAAGATTATATTTAAAAAAAGTTAATCCGACATTATTCTTTTTAAAGCAATTGAAAATTTAAAAAATCGAAAAACAAAAAGTCCCTGAAGGGGATTTAGGGGTAATTCCTTTGCTTCTATTCCCTTTACTTTTTATCATTGCCATAAAAAGTAACAAAAAGGTCTAGGTTGTATCCATTTCTTCACATTACAGAGCACTCCAAAATCCTAGACAAAATAAACTCGATGACACTTTTAACCTTTTATTTAATTTCAGAGACAACAATAATAGAAGCATAAGAAAATTAATTGCAAGCACTCAAACAGTATTTTAAAACACTCTTTCATTAAAATGGATAAGACCGCTTAAAAAAAAGGCAATCCGACATTATTCATTTTAAAGTAATTGAAAATTTAAAAAGTCGATTAACGAAAAGTCCCTGAAGGGGATTTAGGGGTAATTCCTTCGCTTCTATTCCCTTTACTTTTTATCATTGCCATAAAAAGTAACAAAAAGGTCTAGGTTGTATCCATTTCTTCACATTACAGAGCACTCCAAAATCCTAGACAAAATAAACTCGTTGACACTTTTAATCTTTTATTTAATTTCAGAAACAACAATAATAGAAGCATAAGAAAATTAATTGCAAGCACTCAAACAGTATTTTGTCTTTAACGAATTTTAAAGCACTCTTTCATTAAAATGGATAAGACCGTTTAAAAAAAAGGCAATCCGACATTATTCATTTTAGTGTAGACCATGAAGAAAATACGTAAAGCATTCAAAACTGTTTGAGCATTCGTAACAAACAACTAAATCGAAATCATAAAAAAGGAATCCAATAGTTTACAAAATCTAAAAAGTAAAAAGCGAGTTTTTTGAATGTAGTATTTTCAAATGTTCGAAACGTTAAGAAATGAATACAGTCTTGAATTTTTTGGTTCGTTTTTGTTTCAAGACAAAAATGAACAAAGACTAAAATTAAAGAGCTATTCTTCGCTTCTATTCCCTTTACTTTTTATCATTGCCATAAAAAGTAACAAAAAGGTCTAGGTTGTATCCATTTCTTCACATTACAGAGCACTCCAAAATCCTAGACAAAATAAACTCGTTGACACTTTTAACCTTTTATTTAATTTCAGAAATAACAATGATAGAAGCATAAGAAAATTAATTGCTAGCACTCAAACAGTATTTTGTCTTTAACGAATTTCAAAACACTCTTTCATTAAAATGGATAAGATCGTTTTAAAAAAAGGTAATCCGACATTATTCATTTTAAAGTAATTGAAAATTTAAAAAATCGAAAAACAAAAAGTCCCTGAAGGGGATTTAGGGGT
>JAHDFV010000223.1 GCA_020627985.1 Saprospiraceae bacterium | reverse complement strand
AATTGGATTTAGTTTATAATCCTGCTGGTGCTTTTCTACCTGGTGATCAAGATAGTTTACAAGCAGAATTTAAGAGACAACTTCAAAGAAAACATGAAATCGTTTTCAATAATTTATATGCGATTACCAATTTGCCAATAAGTCGGTTTTTAGAATATTTACTAGAAAGTCATAAATATGAAGAATATATGCAAACACTAGTAGAAGCATACAATCCTTCAACGGTAAAAGGTCTAATGTGTAGAAATACATTATCTGTGAGTTGGGATGGTTTTTTATATGATTGTGATTTTAATCAGATGCTTGATTTAAAAGTTGCCAGTCCTACACAGCATATTACTGATATAAATTTAGAAGCATTACAAAATAGAAAAGTAGTATTGAATCAGCATTGTTATGGATGTACAGCTGGATCAGGATCAAGTTGTGGAGGAGAAATCACTTAATTAATTGACAAATTTTTAAGTGTTAATACAACCGAATTACACTATACTTATATTCGTATTCGTTTTAAGGAAAACACTTAAACTAAAACATCGTATTATTTATTCTTTACCAATGAAAAAACGCAGATTCATTCAATTACCATTCATAATATTAATAGCCATCACTTTTTTATTCTCATGTTTTCCAGAACCTTCAACTCCCCCAATTACGGGTTCTGAAAATCCAGCTGTTTCTGAAATATCTAATCAAATTCAATATAACCCTCATGATCCTGAGTTATACTTGAGTAGAGCTACGCTGTATTATGAGATGGAATATTACGATGAAGCAATTAAGGACATGAAAAAAGCAATGTCTTATGATTCATCAAGTATTGCATACCGTCATGTACTATCAGATATTTATTTTGATGGTGATAAGAATAATGAAGCGATTGGATTATTAGAAGAAACGATTAGTATTTTCCCTGCTAGTGAAAGAACAATTTTAAAACTGTCTGAATTTCAATTCATTCTAAACCTAAATGAAGCTGCGCTTCAAACTATCGATAAATTAATGGTTCAAAAGCCCAAACATATCGAAGGGTTTTATATGAATGGTCGCATCTATCGACAAATGGGTAAGGATGCGAAATCTATTGAAAATTATAAAAAAGCGCTTGAACAAAATGATAAACATTTTGATAGCTTGCTTGAATTGGGAACATTATATTCTCAAAACAAAAATAAAAAAGCGCTTCAATATCTTGAAGCTGCTAAAAAATTATCTAGTAGCAATCCTGATCCTGTTTTTGAAATAGGTAATTTTTATCGATTTCAAGGTAATGATAAAAAAGCATTAGAGTATTTTAATCAAGTTACCCTAATGGACAACCAATACACTGACGCTCATATTAATTCAGGTCTTATTATGCTAGATGCTAAAGATTATAAAAAAGCGAATCAGTATTTCAATATTGCTGTAGAAACCGACCCAACTTACCCTTCTGCTTATTATTATAGAGGAATTTCTTATGCATCTTTAGGAGATAAATTTAAAGCTAAACAAGATTTTCAAGATGCGCTTAATTTGGCTCCATCATATGACGAAGCTAAAGAGGCTTTGTTGAAACTGGAATAATTATATCGATTTGGACAAATTTAGGCGTGAACTAAAGTCCACGCCTAAATTTGTCCAAATCGAATAAGTCCACACCTAATTTTTCTTGCAATGAAATACTCCTTTCATATTATACAATTTAATTATCTTAGGCGATTAAAAACTCAAATCAATTTGAGGCACACTAAACCCATGATCAAAAAATCACATTAAATTAATGTAATTTTTTTGATTAAATTATTTGCTTTTATAACTATTTTGTTTTATCTTTATATTGACAATATACGATAGATATAATTAAAGCCGCTTAGATGAAACTTGTCAAACAAACTAAACTCATATTCCAAGACGCAAAATCAGATAAGGTATATGAAGTCGACTTATGTGAAGCTGGAGGGGAAAAATACTTAGTTAACTTTAGATATGGCAGAAGAGGTGCTACTTTAAAAGAAGGTACTAAAACTCAAGAGCCTGTTTCTTTAGAAAAAGCAGAAAAAGTATTTGAAACATTAGTTAAATCCAAAACAAAAAAGGGATATACTGATGCTTCTTCAACTCCTTCTAATTCCCCTGAAATTTCTATACCCACTCCTATTTCAATTGAGGTAAATGATCCAAGAGAAAAAGCTATTCTCGAGCATTTAAAATTAGCCATTGAAAATCCAGCAGCCCAAGTCAAAAAAAATTGGGACATTAAAAGAGTGATGTGGAGAGCAGGCGAATTAAAAATAAATGCTGCAGTTCCTTTTTTAGCCCAATTAATTGATCAAGGGAATGATATGCATACTTATTCTGCTATTTGGTCTCTTGGAAGATGTAAAGCAGGAAAAGAAATTGCTCCAATTTTGCATCCTTTCACAAAAGGTTCTCATCCTGATCATATTAAAAGAATGGCTACTGCTGTTTTATTTGATATAGAAGAAGGAAAGAAAAAAGAAAAATTAATTGAAACATCACTTGGTAAATTACCTCCTGTTTTAAGAGAAAAAATACAAGAGGAAAATATTGAATCATTTAAAAATATTTTAAATGAATATGTAAATGTCAGGCAAACTAAAAAGTTTGATTTTTTAATTGACATTTATTTATTAAGTCAAGAATTTAAATCCATTAAAAATTCTTTTGTAGATATTATTAAGACATTATCTTTTCAGCCTCCTTATTTCAAAGTTATTAGAAGTATTTTCAAAATTGCTGAATATAGAGGAGATGGACAAATGTATGGAATGCTTTCTTATCGTTTTGAAAAGCAAAATGCAATGTTTCATTTATCTGCTCATTCTACAGGAGTATGGGCAGCTGGTGGTTGGATTAAAAATGTAAAATCTGAATTAAAAAAATCTAATTCTAAAATTGCTTATTCCAATAAAACGAAAGCATATTTTAATAGAAGGATTTGGAAGTGGTTAAATAAATTAACTGCAGAACAAGATCTTGATTATATAAAAATTTCTACAGGTATTTTATTGTCATATACTAAAAGTGATTATAGTCGACCAACGAAAGAAGTAAAATGGAATTATAGTAAGAAAACTCGTAGATATAATAAAAAAACAATTAATTACGATTCTTTTTCTGATAGTTTATTTTTGAATTATATTTTATATGCTAATTCAGATCGATATGAGTTTGATCCACAACGAAAAAAATGGGTATGTAAAGGAAAATTCAGACCAGGTATGCCTGCTCCTGAAAAAAGAGAAGAGGCGTGCCCAGAATTATGGGATAAATTACCAAGAGCTTATATTCATTTATTAGCAGAATCTGAATTAAATAAAATTCATGAATTCGCTTTACCACGTTTACAAAAACACCAAGAGTACAATTCGTTACAGAAAAAAATAAATACAGATTTAATTATTCGTTTTGTAGAAAAAGAATATCAACCGACTGCAAAATGGGGATTAAAATTAGCTAAAGAAAAATATGATCCCAAAAACCCGAACCGTAATTTAGCCTTAGCTTTAATTAGTTCAAAATTACAAGCAGCTAGAACATTAGCCAAAAAATGGATTTCTGAAAATTATAATTATTATTTTTCTGATACGAATTTCATTTTATCCATGACTTTGCATTCTTTTAAAGATATCAGGGATTGGATGAAAAAAGACATGCCTATAATTACTAAAAACTTAACTACAGGTCAAAAGCAAGTATTAGTGGTTCGTATTATTACTCATTTATTACAACTTGATAAGAATAAAAATAACGATATTTTAGCTAAAGAATTTTCAGAAACTTTGTTAATTAATTTTTCTGATTTAACACAAAAAATAGGCTTTGATATTATTAGAGATTTAATTCAACATCCACTAGAAGAAAATCAAAAATTTGGTGGTGAATTAATGATTAGACACGAAACAAAAGCAGAAGATATTCCTGTTGATTTATTTAATTCATTTTTACATTCTAAACATCCGCATTTAAGAACAGTTGGCATACAATTATTTGGTCAATTTTCACATAATAGTTTACTAGGAAGACAAGATGATTTAATTAAATATGCAACATCAAAACAAGAAGATGTTCGACAGTCTGTAAAACCAGTAATTAAAAAATTAGCTGATAAACATATTTCATTTGCAGAAGATTGTGTCAATAAATTCGTACCTGTATTATTACGTAAAGAAACTTACGAAGGTGTTCATGAAGATATATTTAATTTATTGACTCAAGAACTGGAATCTCATTTATCCATTGTAGAACGTAAAAAGATTTTCCGCTTATTAAATTCGGATTATAATAAAGCCCAAGAACTGGGCACAAAGCTAGTAGACACTTACATTCCTGCTGAATCTTTGAGCGTTCCGAATATTATTCGTTTAGGAAATCATGAAATAAAAGCATGTAGATCTATCTCTTGGAGAATGTATCAAGAAAATGTGAGTAGAATAAAATATGAACGAGAAGAAGCTATACGAATTATGGATTCTAATTGGGATGATACTAGAGCTTTTGCTTTTGAATTTTTTAGAAAAGAATTTGCTGATAAAGATTGGACACCAGAATTATTAGTGAGTATTTGTGATAGTGTCCGACCTGATGTTTCTGCATTTGGTCGAGAATTAATTACACGGTTTTTCAAGGAAGAAGATGGCACTCAATATTTATTACAATTAAGTCAGCACCCTACCAATGAATTACAATTATTTGCAACAAATTATTTAGAGCGTTTTGCTTCTGATGACATAGAAAAATTAAAACAATTAGAATTTTATTTTATCACTGTTCTTTCTCAAGTTAATAAAGGAAGAATTGCAAAAAATAGAGTTTTATCTTTTCTAAAAAAAGAGGCCATGAAAATGCCTGAAGCTGCAGAAATGGTTACTAAATTATTAGATCGACTTTCTCTAACTATTGCTATTGGAGATAAATCTACCGCTATAGAAATGATGCGAGATATTCATCAAAAATATCCTCACATTCCTGTGCCGATTTCTTTAGCTACAGTTCCCTCTTAAGCATCAGTTATTTATTCTCAAAAATGACGAATAAATAAATCAGATGTTTTAGAATTATTCTTTTCAATTATCTAAATTAATTTAATTATGTTATTTAATTATAAATACGGAGGAAGCAGTTCAGTAAAAAGTAATGCATCTTCTACAGGAATGTCATTCGCTCCAGACACATTAAGAGAACCAACATTTTTTGTAGGGCAATTAGGGAAACATATTCCATTCAGAGAATCCATTTCTGCATTACATGATGTAGTTATTTCTGACATGCGTTTTAAACCAAAAGATAAAACTCAATATTTAGAATGGGTTAAAAGTCAAGAAGATATTTGGCTGAGTGAATATATTGGAGAAAAAGTAGGAGATAAAGACAAAATAGATAATAAAATAAAAACTGTTCGAGAGGAATTAAAAACAGTGAATGCGGAGCAACAAAAAGTAATGGGTCCGTTTAATAAAGCCAAAAGAGAATATTTTGATTATTTATACCAAAAAGATAAAGATGCTTGGTTTGTTTTGGATCCTGTTATTACGGTTCATCCCGATGAAATCTTTTTTGAATGTTTTTCTCAAGATGAATCTACTTATGGAAAATTAGGTTGTAATTATAATGTATTCAAAAATATAAATGAATTTGAATGCGGAACAACTAATATTGATTATTCTGATTCTTTGTATAAAGAATTTCAAAAAATAAGAGATTATAAAGAAACCGAATTCAAAGTCGATCCAAGTGGATTTGAAGTCGCAACAGAAAATGAAGATTTATATAAAGAAGTAAAAATTGATTTACCTGATAGTTGGGTCAGAGGATTTTTACAAGTAAGTTCTGCGATGACTTTAGGTGGAGCTACTTTTGATTTAGAAGCGATGGACGTTTATAACATTTGCATGTATTTGCGTAGATATAAAGAAAAACATGGTCCTCGTTCTATGCGTTATATTTTAAAACCAGGCGAACCAATTCGAGTAATTTTAGAACCTTGGAATTTTGAAATTAAATGCCCTCGTTCTATTTATCAAGGAAAAGAAGAAAAAGAAATCAGAGTTTGGGGAAGAAGAAGAATATTAATTCTTGAACGTTTATTACCTGTTGCTAAAAAATTCACGGTTACTTTATTAGGTACAGGATTGCCTTCGTTTTATGTTGCTGATTTAGGAGAAATGAATTTCACATTGGGACTTTCTGGTTGGACAGCAAATGATTGGTCAAGAGCAGGAAATTTTGATTTAATGGCTCCTAGAATGAATGTAGATGGAATGACTAAAAAGACAGTTTTCAATGCTTTAAAAGAAAATTGGGTAGAAAGCGTCGATTCTTTATCTGCTAGATTAGGATTAGGAACAGATGTCGTTTCTGGAGCATTGGGAGCTTATACTCAAGCAGGAAGAGCAATTTATGATGTGAATTTGAAAAAATATAGAGTCAGAGAATTAAGTCGTGAACCTTTGGATATGAAAAAATTGCGTTTTTCAAGTCCTATCGAGGAAGCCGCTACAAGATTAATTGATAATGGAAATGTAAGTGTTCAGGCAGAAGAAAGAGATGATATGTTGAGACTTTCTGGACGAGTTACAGATAGACATAGAACTTTCCATCCTGAAATTTGGATTGATAAAGA
>JAHDFV010000222.1 GCA_020627985.1 Saprospiraceae bacterium | reverse complement strand
CAGCGGATACTCCACAGAATGGCCATGATTCATCAATAACAACCATTCTGTTGGTGTAAAGGTTCACTCAACATCAAAATGGCTAAATTCCGTTCTAGTTGTATCAAACCCTAAACAATTACAAGAAATTAAAAATTTACCGTTTGTAAAGAATACTATACCTGTAGGATTTTATAGAAAGCCAAAAAAACGAAAACCAAGCAAACCTGTTGATTTTTCGTATTATACTCCTCAAGAAGATCGATATGGATTTGCTCAATTACAAATTAAAATGTTGATGGGCCATATTATCCATTACCTAGGTTTTGAAGGTCAAAACAAATGGGTGGGTGTAATGGACGGTGGCTTCACCCAAACCAACGAAATGCCATTTTTTGATAGTCTAAGAATTCATGGAAATTTACTGCCATCCAAAGATATGGTTCATGGTGACAATTATGCCTATGAAGATTCATCCCACGGTTCACAAGTACTCTCAACAATGGGTGCTAATTTACCTGGACTCATGGTTGGTACTGCTCCTTCTGCCTCCTATGTTTGTATAAAGACAGAAGAAATGGGTGCTGAAAATCCAGTTGAAGAAGAATATTGGATTCGTGGTTTAGAATATGCGGATAGTTTAGGGGTTGATGTAGTTAATTCTTCTCTAGGTTATACTTCTTTTGATGTTAGAGAATTGAATCACGAAAAAGAAAAATTAAATGGTCAAACCTATAGAGCCAGTCTAGCAGCAACCATTGCAGCTACAAAAGGTATTTTAGTCGTCAGCAGCGCAGGAAATGAAGGCAATGGTTCTTGGAAAACTATTGGAGTTCCTGCTGATGCCGATTTAATTTTAACCATTGGCGCTGTAAACAATAGAGGCAATAAAACAAATTTTAGTTCTGTAGGGCCGAGTGCAGATGGAAGAATAAAGCCAGAAATAGTTGCTTTAGGAGAAAGATCTGCTGTTGCTCATTTAAAAGGATATCAAGTTAATGGAGCAAATGGAACCTCTTTTTCTTCTCCAATTTTAGCTGGAATGGCTACATCGCTTTGGTCTGCTTTTCCTAATAAAAGGAATGATAAAATTAGAGCTGCCATTATAAATAGTGGATCTCAAATCATGCAACCCGATTCTCTTTTAGGCTATGGAATTCCAGATTTCACAAAGGCTTTTGCTCATCTTTCTGGTGTTGTACCTTATCATCAATTTGATCCTGCAACTCGAATTTTTAAATTAAATAATGATCTTCAAATCATATTTCCGTTAGGATGGAATAGAGATGCAAAATATATTATTTATGATGCTTTTGGAGAGGTAGTTTTGCAGGGCAATCAAAAACAAACATCATCATTAGGCTTTTTAGATATTGATGAATATGATTCATTACCACCCAATTTTTACCAAATCTTGGTTATATCAGGTGATTTCGTTTTTAGAGTACACGATGTGAAATTAAGTAAATAAGAAAACATTCATTTTTTTCTAAAGACATTATGTTTTAACCCATTTCTTTACAATTGATTTACGATCAACTTCAAGTTGAATAAAATAAATTCCACTTTCCAAGTCCGAAGGTAATTCATATGAATATTCTCCTTTATTTTTAGAAGATAGCTCTGATTCAAAGATCAGTTGTCCCATTTGTGAATAGATTTTATATCGTACCGTTTTATTATTTTCCAATTCATAATTCAACTTTGCGTCCCCTACAGATGGATTAGGTATTATTTTCAAATTTACATTAGCTGATTCATTCAAAAAAGAAGTCGAAGTAAAAACCTGAGGGAAGATTTGTATGATACTTGGCTCTTGTAACAAACCCCCAGTTTCAACGATATGCAAAGAATCAATCGGTCCAGGGTTGGCTCCTTCAAATATTTCATAAGTAAAAGTATAATCTTGAGTTGCTGTTGTTTCTGCATCTTTTACTACAACATATAAAAATTCTTCTTGAAAATTCCATACAAATGTATCAGGAAAAAAACCTAAGCCTGTTTCTATCGCATCTGGAAATTTTTCCGGTAATAGATCTCCATATGACATCCAAGTACTGTTGATCATATCCGATCCATTATAAGAATCATTTTGTTCCAAATATGTATAGACATAATCATCGCCAAACATTCCATTATCTGCACTACCAAAACCATCTAAAGTATTGGGAGCAGAAACAAGAGGAATACCTAAGTAAGTGACACCATTTTCTCTTCTCAAGGTATCTTGGGCTGTTATTGAAACTGTCTGAATCAATAAGGCTAAAAAAATAAAGAGTAATTCTCTCATGTTATGTAATATCTTCTTGTATTATTTTTTCAATATTTCTTTCTGCAAGTCCAGCAATCGTTAAAGATGGATTTGCACAAGCGGTTGAACCAGGAATTAAGGCACCATCCATCACATATAAATTATCATAGCCCTTAACTCTACCATAGAAATCACAAGTCTCTCCCATCACTGCACCACCTAAGGGATGATAAGTTAGGTCATCTTTCGTCTCTGGCAAAGTAAATAACTCTCCTAAAACTCCTCCATTCGTAGCATTAAGTCTATTAATTAAATCTTCTATACTTGCTTTTGGTACACCATTGTTCGTCCAATTCAAATCTATATCGTCACTACTTGGATTATAAGTGAAAAAACCTCGATTGGGATCTAAAGTTAGTCCTAAATGAATTAAACAATTACATTCAAAGCCTAGTGGGATATTCGCCATATCCAAAACTGTTGGAGAAATCGGATTATTTAAATCATATACAGCTGAGGAAGACGGACTCGATTGTTTTACACCTGTTGTTTCAGAAAGGCCAGATCTCATAGCCATAGTCGCTCCATTAGAACCCCATCCTTGACCTAAAGTTTCATTGATTAAAGTAAGATATCCCTTTTCTTTAGATCTCATCAATAATTTCGTTGTCCCTATGGATCCGGCACCTAAAAATAAATACTTACAATGAAATGCTTTTTCTTCCAAAACAGCTCCCTCAGCTGATATCACTTCTACATTAATTTTATAATATTCATCTGTGATTTGTTGTATGTCTACGACTTGATGCAATGGTTTAATTTCTACTCTTCCTGTTGATTCTGCTGCTGGCAAATAATTTTGATCTAAACTCTTTTTAGCGCCACTATTTACACCATAAATAATATCTCCATTAATGGAAGAAGCTGTTCTTGTTCCTTCTATTTCTTCTTTAATGAGATCCCAATCATATGCAGAATCAAAATATTCTACATCAAGTCCTAAAGATGCTGCATGTGAAGCCCCTACTCTTACAAACTTAAAATAATCACTATCATTCAATAAATCTTGGGGAATAGGAGCTGTTCCCAACATTTGTTTAACCCTAGGAAAATAAACTGATTTCAATTTTTGATAATCAATTTCTGAAGGGAATATTTGTGCAAACAAATTATCATCAGGCGCTATGGTAATTCCACCATAAACAACAGATCCTCCTCCTACACATGATCCTGCGTATACATCCATATTATCATATCGAACTCTTTCTAATACTCCTGCATATGAATCAAATGTTGTTGGAAGTACAAAAGGATTTAAAGGAGCGATTGAAGTAGTCTCAAACCAAGCTGATCTTTTGTCAGGGAATGCCAAAGGTGAAAAAGTGTTACCATTTGGATCTATAGTCCATCTTTGTCCTCTTTCTAAAACAGTTGTCTTTATACCAGCTTCACCAAGCCTTAAAGCTGTTACTGCTCCACCAAATCCAGATCCTATTACAATAGCTTCGCTATAATTTGGAAATAAATTTTCAGGTGCATTTTTGTCTTTTTTGCAAGAAGATATCATAAAACCAACTCCCGCTAATGAACCTATTTTAATGAAATTTCTTCTGGTATAATTATATTTAGACATTTTTATTAATTTAATCCTTTGAAATTCAATTATTTAAACCAAACAAATCAGGATACTAAACTAATATTAAGATCTTAAACAAATACTATTCATAAACGACAAAAATACATCAATTGGCGTATTCTACAATATTCAGAAGTTCATTTACCTAAATCAAGTGTTAAGAATCGTTATACTAGAATGAGAACAGAAAAAGGACACTGATAATCTAGTTTTATTGATTATGATGAATAAAATTCATTACTACTCAATTTTTACTGCATTATAATGATTTCGTTTATAGAGTATAAGATGTGAAAACATAGAATAAATATTCTTTATAATCTATTTAAAGAAGACGGTAAATCCATTGCCCTCCTCCAAGCAGCTAATTGGCTAATATGCATAGCATAGTGATTAATCATCATAAAATATAAAACATCTATTTTTTTAGGGAAGTATGAACTAAACCGCCAAGTAACACTTTCATTCAATTGATTTAAAGATTTCTTATTCAAACAATCAAGTAATATTTCATGTTGCTGTTCTAGAACTTTTAATAAATCATTTTTACAAGGATATTTATTAAAATCTAAGTTAGGCAATCTTGGATCTCCTGGTCCTTTTCTTCTAAACAATTCATCCCATTCTTTTGGAATAGAGTATTCACCTCCCAAGCTTTTAATTGTCATTCCATAAGCTGTAATTAAATGTCCAATTGTAAAAGAAGGATGATTCTCCAACCCTTTGGCAGGAGTTACAATCATTTGCTTCTCCTCTACATCTTTGACTAAATCAATCAAATACAAATAATTAAATTCAATTTGACGAATGAAAGAATTTAAATCATTTTTCATATTACATTTTTTACTTAGTCATTAGAACATTTAAAATTCATATTGGTATTTTTAATAAAATAAATTCTGGTTTTATCAGCATAAAAGCAAATTGAATTTATAAAAAAAAGCGATACATTCTTTCGAATATATCGCTTTTAAAATTATTTCTATTAAGGTATTAGAAGTAACGTGGAGTAACAATTTTCTTTTCCTTACGGAAGAAGTCATATCCTACCATTACATCAAATGAACCAACTGCAGGTTGCTGCAATTTGGTTAGGGTATAATCATAAGCCAAACCAATGCGGAGACCATTCTTTAAAAAGTAAGCTGCCCATATATCCGCAGAATCTACAGAACTCTTATCATTAAATCCTTCAAAAGCAGAACGGAAAGAAGCTCCTACCCAAAAAGTATCATAAAATAAGAATGAAGCATCTATATCAAATTCGGTTGGTGCACCAGTGAAATTAACAGCACTCGCTGATTGAAATTCACCAAATAATCCAACATTTTTGATTAATAAAGAAGGCTTAAATTTAATAGAAGGAGTAATACCTATCATAGCACCCGCCATGAAATAGTAGTGACGGTATTGCATCGCCCACTTTTGTTCTCCATCTTCAGCCATTCTCAAATCGTTATTAATAATATGAGGAACAGAAGCTCCAATATAAAAATGAGGTGTATAATAATATAAACCAGCACCAACATTTGGCATCCATCTTGTAGGTGTTGCATCATCGAATGCTACATCATTGAATTCTCTTACATCAAGTTTATTCCAATCGGCTCTCCAATTTTGAATTCCACCTTGAACTGCTAGAGATAATTTACCATAATTAAATGGTATATGATAAGCATAAGCTAGATTCAATGTCGTAGTACCTGTCGGTCCTATTTTATCATTGATTACACTTAAACCTAATCCAATCTTATTCTTTGCCAAAGGCGTGTGAATAGTAAAAGACTGTGATTCAGGTGCGCCTTCAAAGCCCCACCATTGATTACGGTAGATCGCATTAACGGACATGAATTCATAGCTACCTGCATAAGCTGGGTTGTAGCTTAATTGGTTAAACATGTACTTGGTAAACATCGCATCCTGCTGTGCATTAAGAATTGAAGTTGTGCCAACTGTGGCTAAAAGTACAATCAAGAAGATGTATAATTTCCTCATAATAAAAGAGAATTTAAGCTCTATTAATAAATAGTAAATCGTGTTATTAAATCAAAATCGGGGAGGAAAAATGTGGGAGGTTTATTATTACTCCTCTAAGATACAAAAACACTTGAATTTCAATAAGAAAAACTCCCCGTTTAACATATCGAAAATATTCATCAAGTATCATTTGTTCCTATAAATACAAGAATCAAGCCGTTTTAAATGAATAGGATTGGGAGCCTCTTTTGGCCCCCAACCTATTTCATTTAATATCTATTATCTGTGGATTTGAACATATCCATCAACCTTCTTCTTAGTCGGTTGACCATTCTCATCTACAGTTTCATAACTTAAGATATAGAAGTATGTACCGTCAGGTAAAGCTTTACCATCCCATGTACCTTCCCAATCATTCTGATAATCATCTACCAATAATACTTGGTTACCCCATCTGTTGAAGATACATAAGTTATTCTCAGGGAAGTTTTCTAACCCTTCGATTACAAATGTTTCATTCACTCCATCACCATTCGGTGAGAATCCGTTGAAGATAATGATTTCATCACAGATTACATCTACATAAACTGTAGCTTCATCACATCCAACTTCATTACAAACGATATAAGTGAAGCTATCCGTTTCACCACAGAAGTCTGCATTTGGAGTATAGATGATAGAATCTCCATCTACGATTTCAACAGTACCATTCAATGGTTGATCATTGATCATTAAGTCTGTAAATGCACAGAATAATGTATCATTCGCGTCAACAATTGGAAATACTATTACCGATTGTAAGCGTTCCTAATGTATCATTGACTGCTACCGGAGGATTACATGGCTCCT
>JAHDFV010000221.1 GCA_020627985.1 Saprospiraceae bacterium | reverse complement strand
AGATTTGGAAATTGAGAATTTTCAAGAAAATGAAGTAATCCTTGCTTCTTATTATGGAAATAGTAATACGGTTGTAGATACGTTTGTACGGAATCCTAAAGGTAATTTTTCTTTAAAAGGAAATGATCTATTAGATGGTGGTGTCTACTTAGTAATTCTACCGCCTTCCAATAAATATTTTGAATTATTAATTGATAAAGAGCAAACCTTTTCTTTGAAATGTGATACTGTTGATTTCATACAGACCATGGAAATTAAAGGTTCTGAAGAAAATAAAATTTTCTTTGATTATCAAAGATTCATTGCTGAAAAACGAAAAGAAGCAGGAGCACTCTCTAAAAAATTAGAATCAGCTGAGACTGATGAAGAAAAAGAAGATTTGAAACAAAAGAGAGAAGCACTGGATGATGAAGTGACACTATATTTTGAAAAGATAAAAAAAGAGTATCCTCGTAGTTTAAATAATGCAATTGTAAAAGCGGCTCAACCTATCGATATTCCTGAAGAATTAACGAAACCTGGTGCTGATGATGCAAAGAGATATGCCTTTTATAAAGCGCATTATTTTGATAATTTAGATTTATCTGATGATCGAATGCTTCGTACCAATTTTGTTTTCAAAAGAATTGAATATTACGTTGATAAACTGACTCCTCAAAATCCAGATTCCATTAATATTTCTATTGATAGAGTACTAGCTCCGATGAAGAAAGATGGAGATATGTTTAAATATTATTTAGTGTATTTTTTAAATAAATATGCTAAATCGAAAGTGGTTGGAATGGATGCCGTTTATGTCCATATCGTTAAAAACTATTATGAAAAAGATATGGCTCCGTGGACAGACGAAAAAACGTTTAAGAAAATTGTCAATAATGCGAATTCATTAGAACCCATTCTTATTGGAAAACCAGCTCCTAATTTTAGAATGAAAAAAAGAGATGGTACTCCATTAACATTAAGTGAGGTAAAATCAGATTATATAGTTTTATATTTTTGGGATCCTGATTGTGGCCATTGCAAAAAATCTTCTCCTAAAATGATTGAGTTTTATGAAAAATTCAAGGAGAAAAATGTACGAATGTTAGCAATTTGTACTGAGTTAGGTGAAGATGTAAAGAAATGTTGGGAAACGATTGATGAACGAAATTATGAATGGTTAAATATTGTTGATCCTTTTTTGCAATCCAGGTATAAGTCTAATTATTACATCAATTCTACACCACAAATTTTCATTTTAGATAAAGACAAAAAGATCATTATGAAAAGGATTGGTGCGGATCAATTAGGAGAAGTAATGGATAAAATAATTGAAAGAGATCAAAAAGAATTAGAAAAAGATAATCAATAAGTGTACAATAATTATACTTTAAAAAATCCCATCAATTTAATTGATGGGATTTTTTTTATAGGCTTTATATTTTTCTTTTATTCTTTGAAAATCATTATTCGATAAATCAAAGCCAAAAGAATACACTATATTTTTATTCGTCATAATTGTCATTTGACCAAAAAAGTAAGGGAATTTTTGAATGAATTTATTCATAGAATTTCCATTAAAATGAAAATAATTTATTTCCTCAATTTCCTCAAATTGAATACTTTTAGAAAAATTAATAATACAGGATCTTTCTATTGTTAATCCGCTCGCTCTGATATTAATCTGATCTTCACCTAAAATATACCATAGCAAAGACAATCCGAATCCAATGAAAATTAAACTAAAAAACAGGATAACTACTATAGCTAAGAATTGGAAAACTATCCTTTCACTTGATAAAATTATAGTGCTTGATTCTATTAACCTTTTTCCAATGGGTGAAAGTAGAATTAATAAAAATAAACTGATTTGGAGGATAGAAAATAACAATCGTTTACCTCTTTTCTTTCGATCAGATTTTATCTGTATTTGTAAGTGATCTAATATGTTTTCCATATAATTAAAATATACTTTAAAATTCTATGACGCTATATTATCAGATGAATTCAAGAAAATTTAAGATAAAAGGAAAACAAGATCTCTTGAACAATTCAAAAGAGAATGCTGTTCTTACTAGTATAAAATAAGACTATGATCGGATGGAAATTTTCGGAATATGTACCCAATAGCGAAGGACAAAGTCCTTTTGAACAGTTATTGGATTTGTTTCAGCAATTGTTGTTACATACGTCTGGTGATGTAGATGAAGCATTAAGTTGGCTAACTGAATTGGATAATCAACATAATATCACAACTCCTGATTATGGCATTTCTGATTTTATAAAAGATTTAGAAGATAAAGGCTATATCCAACCTAGGAATCCAAAAACGGGACAAGGAGGTGGATTTACCCCAACAGCTAAAATGGAAATCAATCTTCGCCAAAGTGCCTTAAAAGATGTTTTTGGTGAAATCAAAAAATCAAAGAGGGGGAATCATAATACAAAACATGGAGGTAGGGGAGATGAGCAAACTTCTGAAATCAGACCTTATGAATTCGGAGATCGGATTGATCATTTGGCATTATCAGAATCCATAAAGAATGCACAAATTAATCATGGAATTGACGATTTTAAATTAACACAAGATGATTTAGAAATCCGAGAAACTTTTTATCAAAGCCAAATGAGTACCGTTTTGATGATTGATATTTCTCATTCTATGATATTATATGGAGAAGATAGGATTACGCCTGCTAAAAAAGTAGCTATGGCTTTATCTGAATATATTACCACTAAATTTCCAAAAGATACTTTAGATATAATTGTATTTGGTAATGATGCTTGGCGCATAGAAATTAAAGATTTACCTTATTTAAAAGTAGGGCCTTATCATACCAATACTGTAGCGGGTCTTGAATTAGCCATGGATATTTTAAGGAAAAGAAGAAATCCCAACAAGCAAATCTTTATGATTACTGATGGTAAACCTACTTGTATTAAAAAAGGGAAAAAGTACTTCAAAAATTCATGGGGCTTAGACAAACAGATTATTAATAGAACCCTTAATCTCGCCAATCGTTGTAAAAAAATTGATATTCCAGTTACTACGTTTATGATAGCAGAAGATCCGTATCTCGTTCAATTTGTTGAAAAATTTACGGCCGCTAATAATGGAAAAGCCTTTTATTCCAGTTTGAAAGGATTAGGAGAGTTTGTATTTAAAGATTATAAACAAAATAAAAAATCTAGAAGAAGAGGTAGGAATCGATAATATTAAAGCCTATTGCTTAGACTTTATTATATTTGTTATTGTGAGGAGGGACTATCTAAATATTAATTTCAAAAAGCAAGAAAGATTTATAAAGCTATTATTGAATTTTCTTTTTTTGTTCTTTCCTTTAATCCTATTTGCGCAAGCTAAATTATTATATCCACAAGAAGTTATATTTTATCCTGAAGGTGGTTTTTTTAGTAAAAAAATAAGGGTAGAATTATCCCATAATGAATCCAATATTGATGTTTATTATACGACAGATGGTTCTGTTCCAACCAAGAACTCTGAACGTTATACTCAACCAATAACGCTTAAAAAAACAACAGTAATTAGAGCTGTAGCTTTTAATTCTGGTAAAGAGAAATATTCAAGAATTGAATCTTCCACTTATTTTGTAGATGAACCTGAAACAGATTGGTTAGTCGTTTCTTTAGCAGTTAATCCTGAAATGTTATTTGACACTATAACAGGATTATTTGAAAAAGGTGTAGAGAATGATCTGGATGGTATAGCCAGTTATGGTGCAAATTTCTGGGATCGAAAAGAGCATTTTATAAATGCTGAAATTTTTGAATCAGATAGTTCAACAGTTTACAGAAGTCCTTGTGGGTTTAGATTGTTTGGAGGGATGAGTCGGACTTTTCCTCAAAAATCAATGCTCTTAATTTCTAGGAAACGATATGGAAATAAACGATTTAAGCATCGATTTTTTGATCAAATTAAACTAAATAAATTTAAATACTTAATTCTAAGAAATGCTGGTTCTGATTGGGGAAGAGCTCATGCACGAGATCCGATTATTAATGGCATGGTAGATCATTGGGATATTGATAAACAAGCCTATCGCCCTTGTCATGTTTATTTGAATGGAGAATATTTTGGGGTTTATTATTTGAGAGAAAAGATTAATGCTTACTTCATTGGATCTCACCACAAAGAGGTAGATCCAGATACATTGGATTTAATAGAACATCGATTAGCCTTAAGAAAGGGGAGTAAGATCGGTTATGAAAAGATGATTAAATTCTTAGAAGAAGCGGATCTTTCGAAAAAGAAATATTATGACTTTCTACAGACTTTAATGAATGTAGAAAAGTATGCAGATTATAAGTTGTTACAAATATTTATTGACAATTCTGATGCAGGTGGAAATATTAAATTTTGGCGGTCGGATCACTATGACAAAGGAAGATGGCAATGGATTCTTTATGATACTGATTGGGGCTTTGGTTTAATGAATTCCAAGGGATATTTAAATAATAGTTTGGCTTTTCACACAAGAGCAGATGGTCCGCCTTGGCCAAATCCTCCTTGGAGTACATTGATTTTACGTAAACTATTAGAAAATAAGGAATTCGAACATTTATTTATTAATCGGTTTTGCGATCAATTAAATACTACCTTCCTAACCGATACGATGTTAACTCAAATTAATGAACATCAGGAAATGTTGCGACCTGAAATTCCTCGTCAATTTAAACGTTGGAATCAAAGTGAAAGGGTATGGAGAATACACTTTAATCGGATTCGAAAATTTGCGAAAGAACGTCCTAATATTATGTGGTCTCATTTGCAAGAACGATTTGAAACAGGACAAAAAGTAGATGTCGAAGTAACGGCTACAGGACGTGGACGAATATGGATCAATGAGAACCTAAAAGCTACTTATAAAAAACCATATAGGGGTTCGTATTTTGCAAATATTCCAATAACCTTACATGCTCAACCCAGATTAGGATTTAAATTTTCGCATTGGGAAGGTACAGATGAAACGAAGCCTTTTATTTCCTTGGATTTATCCAATAAATCGGAGCATCAATTTAAAGCGGTATTTACACCTTTAACTACTGTTTTACAAGATTCAATTACTTTTAATGAAATTTCATGCTACAATAATAAATCAGGAGACTGGGTTGAAATTCATAA
Source organism: Saprospiraceae bacterium (assembly GCA_020627985.1). Classification (GTDB taxonomy): domain Bacteria; phylum Bacteroidota; class Bacteroidia; order Chitinophagales; family Saprospiraceae; genus JAHDCE01. The sequence goes on along the minus strand of JAHDFV010000221.1, from coordinate 1,578 downwards.
TTTGACACAATCTAAAGTTAATGTGAGCCATTGGATTATCAAGAATAAAAAGAATGAATATAAGTTACCTGAATATTGGTTAGGACCCAATGCATATTTGGTGGTTGCCAAGGACACAGCGAGTTTCAAGCAATCTTTTCCTCAATATGGGAATAAAGTATTAGGTGACTTCGATTTTGGTTTAGATAAACGAGAAGATAAACTCGAATTATATACAAAGAAAGGGGCAATGGTCGATACTTTTTCTTACTCCATACAGACACCTGGAACCGCTTTTACTATAGATTTAAAATCTCCTGGTATTGATAATGGAAATCGTGATAATTGGGAAGTGAAATATGGAATCGGTTCACCAGCTTCACATAATCCATCTTATTTAGCCCAATTAGCCTATCAAGCACAGGTCCATTGGATGTGGATTGGAATAATTATAGGTGTTATCTTGATTTTTCTACTTTCATTTTTTGCAGCAAAAAATAGTTAGCTTGTCACAAATTGTTTATTTTTTGATATTCTATTTTTATCGTTAGAAAAGAGTATTCTAAGTATTATTATTTGTTTTATCGACAGTTAAAGGTATTTCATTTCTAAATAATTGCCATTTTTTTTAAGACTTGATCATTAATAGTAATATCAAAACTTATTTCCAAGCCTTAATCCTTAATATTTCTGTTACTCAAAACCAGAAAAATAGAATTTTTCATTGAACTACACTTAATTCCGTTTCATATAAATTATTCATACACAGGCATTAATTCTTTGATATTTGAAGTATCAATTCACAATTAAAATTTAAGTCTTATGAATAATTTAAATGTAGTAACTCAAAAATTTAATCAAAACGGATACACTAAATTTACTTATACTTTTGAAGGAGATTTGGTTTCTAAAAATGCATTACAATTAAAGAACAATGTATCAAAATGGTTTAATACCCATATAACTGAATGTGTTATAGATTTAAACAATACAGAAAAAATGGATATTGTTGGAATTAATATTCTAGTTAAATTAAGAATGTTAGCAATGAAAAATAATATTCGATTTTCGATTAATGCTCCGTATAGAAAAGAGATTGTTGAGCAATTTGAACATACTAAATTAGCTAAACCATTGAATGTGTTATATCGAGTAGAAAATGTTGCTAGAGTAGCTTAAAATTAATTTTAAATCCAAATTAAATTACTATTAATCCTGTTCTTTTGAGCAGGATTTTTTTATGTATTGAAATCTATATGATCAAATAAAAAATGCCGATTGAAAACCAATCGGCATTTTTTATTTATTAAATTATTTATTTTAGACTTCAGCTAATATCTGTTTTTGAGGAATATTATGTTTTTTGCCAGTAATATTTAAAAAGTGTAAGTAATACCATTCTGCTAAATCTGCCATAGGAAGTGAAGTAGCAGCAATATAATTTTGTTCTGCCAATTCTTTTCTATATTCATTATTGGCTAATACTTTTTCGATAGCAAAAGAAAGCGTACCTGCATCTCCAGGTTCGAAAAATTCACCTCTATATCCTTCTTCTATAATTAATTTTTCTAGATCACCTATGTTTGGTAAGACGACAGC
>JAHDFV010000220.1 GCA_020627985.1 Saprospiraceae bacterium | reverse complement strand
GAATTTCTTCAACTCTAATTTAACTAATTTGTCAGATTAAGTCGTGACTACTTCAATTTAGTGTAATTCATACGCTTGTATAATAGATTTTTTAAAAAAAATAGTTTAATTATAACTCGCCACAAAGACTTTATAAGAATATGTGATTTCTAATTCATCACCTCCATTGATGGAAGTTTCCCAACAAACATCTGTTGTTTTATTTACATCACCACTTCTATTTATTCTTTCAGCTTTCAACCATTTAACATCTGATTTTTTAAGTTCACCTATTAAGGTTCTTTTGATGTTTAAATCTACTTTTTTGTCTTTGTAAGACTTCACTTTAATCTTTCCTTCAACAGTAACCAAATCGTAATAATAGGAATTGTTACCAGGCATTTTACGCACTTTTTGTTCTCTTTTAATTTCCTTTTCTGCTTGTTTTACTTTTATGTCTGGTGCTTCTGTAAGTTTTACATAAGAACTTCCTTTAATCGGCGTATACTTTAATAAATCTTGGCTGATTGGTCTTGTTTCTCCTGTCTTATCACTTACCACCATTGCAGAACCAGTAGTCCAAGGAAAATCCATTTCATTCATCACTTTAATGGAATGAAAAACAGGGCTTTGTTGGTCAGGAGAAAATAAAAATTCTTTTTGGTAATATCCTTTAGAAACTTGATTCTGTGAAAGATTCGTTTCATAAATATGAGCAATCTCTATTTCCTTATCAAAAATAGGATATTGACCTCTACCACTTTTTTTAAGGTTGATATTTTTTACCGTATAAAAATATAAATCTTCATCAGAATCTCCAGTCACTCCATTTTCAATTGGAGTTGTATTTATAGCACCACCTGTAGTCATATCCTCTGCATAAACTTGAGGTCTTGCAACAGCAGTATTCGAAAAATTATTATACATATATTGATTTTGATTCGGGTATATCATTCCTAAAAAATCAACTAATGAAGACAAGCGATTGGCGTATCTAAAATTTGGAATCCCAACTACAAAATTTACATCAGAACCTTCAATATCTTCAGCATCATTCGTTACTTCTGCTCTTAAAGATAGTTTTGCTTTTTTATCCGTTTTTAATTCAATTAAATAAGTGGGTGTCCAATTAATTCCATTTTCTAAATACATCTTTTCTAAGGGTTGCACTTTCTTTTTTGTTGTAAAATCAACGCTTAAAATATGTTTTGTTGTGGTCGTTTCTTTTTCTAATATTTGATTGGGTTTTTCCATAAATTCCAATCGACGAATTTCAGCAGGTGAAAAAGACAACCATATTGAGTCTGTTTTAAATACAATAATGGTATTATTTAAAAACTTCTTTTCCTTTCCTTTTGCATCCTTCATTATTATTTCTTCTGCTACTCCTTCATGTATCTCATTACCTAAATATACTTTGACTTTCTTACCAATATTCGCCTGTAATAAATCAAAATAACTCCTAGTAAAATCTTCCGATTTATCCGTTACAAAATCTGTATAACTGTGGATATGTTTTAATTCTTTTTTAGGAGAATGAATCCAAAATGTACCAAACAAAGCACGAGGTAAATTTTCCGTCATTTTATAGGATCCATCTTCAGTTTCTACATTTCCATTTTTAATAAAAAAGGCGGTACCATTTTTAAAAATAGAAATAGATTTTGCTTTAAATGGATTTTTATTTTTTTCTTCTTGTCCAAAAAGGTTTAAAGACAAAAAACTAATGATGACCATTAAAACCAATGATTTATTTTTCATTCTATTTATTTTAATAATGATAAGATATTCTATTTATTTAAACAGGAATTTTTTCTTTTCTGCTTGTTTTCTAATCGTTGACATCATTACATTGTCTAATGTATTTTCTTCACCCTCTGCTGCCATTTCTTTTTTCTTTTTAGCTATAAATTCATCTACATTTTTTTCTAAACCTTTTAGAAGAATTTGAAGTTTTTTTCGTTCTGCTCTTTTATCTTCAATATATTTTTTTCTTTCTTGATCGGAGAGCTCTTGCATTTCCTTTGGCAATTCTTTATCACCTACTTTTTTAATTACTTCATCATAATTTGTTTCTGTTGCATCCACTAAATCCCATGTTTCGTTTTTATAATTCGATTTCGTTTTATAAAAAGCTCTTGTTCTTGTATTCGCAGAAGAATAAGATTCAGATTTAACATCATTTAATTCTTGCATTGTTTTTCTAGAAGAACCTAAATTACCATAACCTATATATGTCTCATTTAATTTTTTATTTAATTCTAATACTTTATCATCATAAGGAGTTGGAATGTGAACGACTTTTTTACTTTGATCAATATTCATATATTTTCCTCCAGAGCAAGCAGCACCATCACCCCACATATGTCTCACACCTGTATCGTAATCTCCACAATGAATGGTATTAATGATTATTCCTTTTTCTTTTGCTTTTTGACAAGCTAATTTATAATCAATTTTTCCTTGTGTAAATTCTTCATTTCCTGCAATAAAAATAATTTTTAAATCATTCGGATTATCCGACCAATCTAAAATTTCTACTGCATCTTTAATCGCCCATCCACAAAATTCAGAACCCCCTTTAGTTTTTAATTCAAATAATCGATCTGATACAAATTCTAAATCAATTGTCAAACGACTCACTTTTCGGATGTATCCTTTAACAGCATCTAGTCGATCATTTCCATATTCGAAAAGTGAAATTTCTATTTGTGGATCTTCTCCTTCTTTAGCGGTTTTAGCTAATTCATTGACCATTTTCCAAAGCTGAGATTTTGCTTGATCAATTAATCCATCCATGCTATTACTGGTATCTAATAATAAAGCAACTTGGATTCTATTTCTTGCAAAAGGTGGAGCTGCTGGTTCAGGAAATGTATCTGTAACATTTATACGCCTATCTACAGGTATTTTATTATTTTGCCCGAGGACTTGTTGTTGAATTTGTTGATTCGCTTGTGGTAATTTATTTTGCGTAGGAACGGCTCTATTATTTAAAGCATTCGACACATTAATTTCTGGAATAATTTCTTCTTGATTGGTTGGCTCAGATACTTGACAAGAAAACATTCCAATACATAATAAAAAGATTAAAATAAATACAGATTTTACATTTTCCATTTTGGAGATTTTAAAGTGAGCAGATAATTATATAATCCCAAGATGCAATTGAGTTTCATTCTGGTGGGCAAGGATTTATTTTTAACGATTCATTAACTTTTAATTAAAAAAGATGTATAGCGAAGACTTCTGCACATCTTTTTTATTCATAAATCTCTAGTGTAAATCTTTAATTATTAAAAGGTATTTTATTTAAATCTGCCCATTCCTTTATTACATTAAAATGTTCTTTTGAAGGTGTCGCATTAAAACGAGCAGAAGACTGTACAATTTTATTTGCTCTATTTAATTCTATGGTTACTCGGCTATACCAAACATCTTTTCTTCTTTCTCTAAGCGACCAAATAGAACACTTATTGGTTTTACACATATGCATATAAGATCCTACACAATGATTCATAACAGAGCCTTCATTTTCTAATTCTATTCGAGTCGTTAATTCTATTATTTTGTATCCATCTTTTTTATAGGGTTTTACTTTTTCATGTACTTCCCAAGTATCTTTCTTTTTAGCTTTTTTTATTCGTTCAAGTCTTGCTCGTTCAACTTCTGCTCTTTGAGCAGCGCGAATTTGAATTCGTTCATAATATGCATTGCTTTCTTGAATTAATTGTGCAATGGTTCTTCTTTGAACAGTAAACCCTACTTTATCTCTTAAGCAATGATATAAATACCCCAATAAATCTCTGGCTCTGTTTTCTGATAATTCTTCAAATTCTGAATTAGATAATTTTTGAATAATCGGATTCCATTTTTCCAATTCATCTTGTAATTCTTGAGGGGTTGCATGATGTCTAAAAAAATGCTGTAACGTTTCTGATAATAAATCTCCAGCACCTAAAGATTTTCCATAGCAATAAATATACATGTCTTTATTCCCTTGATTAAAATCAAAAGGTAAATTGACAAATACCTTCGCCATCCTTCTAGTAAAATGATGATGATCGGGAGCATTCCGAATACTTCCTCCTTTAGCTAAATGAAAGAACCCTAAACTTGTAAAATAAAAATTCTTATTTCCATTCCGATAAAACAAACCATTATTCCACCAAATAAATTCTGGAATATATTTTATGATCGTTGGAAAATCCATTTCATAATATGGATCATCTTCCTCTAATTCTTCTTCTATTTTTAAAGTATGTCTTAACCAAACCATAAACCATTCTGTAAATCGTTCTACAGAAGCATATAATTCTTCTTTATTTAAAAAGATGAGAAAATCGTTGAACGAAAAATGGTAAAATATTTTGTATATATTCTCTTAACTCATTTTTAGAATTTTCCGATAAAGATGTAGGATATAAAATATCTAATATATCGACCATCAATATTTTTTCTTCCTTTGAAAAAGTATTCTTGTTTTCAATAAACACATCAATTAAAACTTCAATATTATCGTAGTAAAAATATTTTAATCGTTGTAAATTATCATATTGATAAAAAGACAACAATTCACTTTTTAATAATTTAATAATGTATTCATCACTTAGATTTTTTGCACAACAATGAATAAACAATTCTATCCCTCCTGAGTTAGTTGGAAAATTAATTTCTTCTTTTAAATAGTTATGAAAATAATTGTATAATAAATTGGATTCACTTTTCGATGGATGAAACATGGAAAAAGCTAAAGGAGATTTATCCGCATTTAGATGTAAGAAAACATCTTTCAATCCTTCTAATGAATTTTTCAAAACTAAACTTCGACAAAAGTCGTCTTTTAATAATACATTTATTTCTGAGACAAAAAGAGCATTGTCTTCTTCAAGTAAAACATTCGTTTTATTTAACCATTTTTTTACATCATCAATTTTCATAGAATTAAAATTAAGAACATCTTGGGAACTTTTTATTCCATAAATTAATTTACTATTTCGAAGCTAATACAATTTTATCTTTTTATGATATGAATAATATGTTCAACTTAATTAAAACAAGGAATAGTTCCCAGATAAAAAAAGAACGGAATAATCGTTCTAGCATTCTCTCCATTTAGTATTCTAGAACTGGAGAATGATTTCATCTGGTTCTTAATTCCATTTTAGTCTTTACATTGTTTTTTTAGTCAAAATTAAATTTTGACCAACATAGGTGATCAAGCTCTCTAGGGAGAGCGCCCTGTTGAAACCAGGGAGGGCTTGGTTCGAATCCAGGATTACCACAAAAAAAGGGTTTGATCATTGATCAAACCCTTTGTATTTTTTTTAGCATTCATCTTTTACCAAGCGCCTTTAATTCTTGAAATAAACATATCTGCAGAAACAGGACTTACAGGTTCAATCGTGTAAACACCATCTTTCCCCATTTTCACTTCTAATTCTTTTTTCTTTGCTCCTGTAATGGCATTATTATATGTAGGATTACTTGAAACTGTTTCTAATACTCCTTCTTTGTATTTAAAATAATAATAGTGCCCATCAGAAGAAGGATTTTTAATATATACATGCATACCGTCTTCTCCATTAGAAGGCATTCTAAATTCAACATATGCTTCTACTGTTTTATTAATACTCACTCCATTGATTTGAGATAATCCTAAATTTTTAGTTCTAGAAACTAATGATTTTAAATTTGGATCCCATTTCATGGGCAAATAACTGAAGAAGAATAAATGTTTTTCAGAATTTGGTAAGGTTACTTTGCTGGTAGTGCTATAATTTTTCACCACCTGGTCATAGCCTTTTTTGGTACTGACCATTCCACCAATTACTTCGGGTAATAATTTTTCATAACTCGATTGTAAACGTATATTTGCTACATCATAGGTGTTCGCTTGTAAATCTTTTACCATAGCCTTTAGAGCCGCTTCAGGTAATTGATAAGTAATACCTGCCATCGCATCTAAAGTCAATTTTTGAGAGACTGAAGAACGTACTCCAGTTGAATCAACTGTAGATTTTTTCATCTTCACATTCGCTTTCCCTACTACAGTCGGTTTAAAGAATTTTACATTTTCGCCTACATTAAAAGTACCTGTAGCAGTACAGTCATTTGTTTTACCACTTACCACAAAAGTGTTTCCTTTGTAGTGTCCTTTATTCGTTAATTTAATAGAGTCTCCAAAAATAAAAGCATCATTACTTTTATCATATTTAAATACACCTGTTACATCCATGATGGCTCTATCTTTTCTTGCGAATAAAATTCCCATTACACTTGGGTAAGGATTCCCCATTGCACGATCTACAAAAATTCCTGTTTTTAAAGGGTCTCCATTTGGCGTCTTTGGTTTTTTAAAAGAGATGGCTAAATTTCTTTTATCGGCTTCACTTTGAACGGTAAACCAATTATCCTGAGGTAATTCCATATCCAATTTGGCATAACCATCAAAATACAAATCTCTTTTTTCAGAACTTAAAACAATTTCTCCTTTGAATTTTGTTTTAACATCCATATAGAATTCATCCTCTCCAGAAACTTTACCTCCTCCTCTAGTGGCTAATGTTTTTTCTACTCTTTTTCCTTTTCCAATGGGAGCTCCTACTATATTTGAAAATTCAATTTCTTGTTTTTTATCTCCAATATTATACTCATAAAATCCACTGGCGGTATAATCTCTACCTCCTTGAATATTTACGGTAGCTCTATTAATGGCATGATACTT
>JAHDFV010000219.1 GCA_020627985.1 Saprospiraceae bacterium | reverse complement strand
GGTAATAATTACAATATTGATATTAGCACTAATGAACAACATTTAAATATCCCTTTATCAGGATATCCAATTTTTACCCATAATTCGTCTCATTCCATTAATATTAACGAACCGATTGGTTCTTTTATACATACAACACAAAATGGTAAAATTAAATTTTATTACGAAATAGTTTGTACTGCAGAAAATCCTTATGAAAATATTGTTATTAACGATGCTTGCGAAACGGAAGGTGGCTCTATTTGTATAGAATCTACTCTTCCTGGAGCCATTTACAATTGGATAGATTTAGATGGTACAGATATTCCCAATCCATTGAATTTACCATGTATTTTAGATAAACCCCAAGGGACTTATAAGTTAGAAATTGTATATAATGGTTGTTCATATATAGAAGAAATAGTAATACCTCAGTGTCAAGGATTTGTAATGGATTGTTGTCCTGTAGAAAATTTACAATACACATTATCTGAGAGTTGTGACGATCCTTTAGGAATTTCTCTTGCTTATTTTTATTTGGATGGTAACAGTGAATTAATTGCTAAAATTATTAATTCCGAAACTGGAGTTTCAATAACTGAATCCACTTTAATATATAATGGGAACACTTCAGATTTTGAATCTGATCTTATTGAATTAGAAAATGAGGGTGACTACATTGTCGAAATTTGGAATGCAACTTTAGACCAAATATTGGATGTTGAATTTTTCTCAATTTCAACTTCATTTTCTGCCGTCATAGCTGGTAACATTGTAGATGCATGTAATTTCAATTCTAATAATGGTTATATCATTTTAACTCCAAATACTGCGTCTTCTTTTGAATATGTATGGGAAGATGATCCTACTCAGACTTCTAACATCAGAACAGGATTATCAGTAGGAGAATACACAGTAACCATAACAGAGGGTTTGAATTGTTCAGCAATAAAGTCATATTCTATTGGTGCGAACAATGAATCAATAGTTGTAACTCATGATATTGTAGGAACATGTACTGAAGATTCTAATACAGGTAGTATAGAAATAACTCCTGAAAATAGTGGTTTATTTACCTATGAATGGAAAGAACAAGGACTAAATGAAGTTCTTTCTAACGAAAATAGTATTACTGATTTAGGTGTAGGAACATATTGTGTTTACATTACAGATAATTCCCAATCGTTTTTACAATCTTCTTGTCAATCTGTTTATTGTTATGATATAGAAGTAGGTGAACCCAATTATAATTTCAATATTGGACATTATGATGCTTGTAATTTAGATGAAAATAATGGAAGGGCTTGGGTATCATCAGGTGGAGGAAATCCAACTGGGCCATACAGTTATGAGTGGAATACAGGTTCTGGATCATCAGTTCTTCATAATTTAGAACCAGGTATATATACTGTTACGATTACCAATCAAAATGAAGGTTGTGAAATTATTAAAGAAGTAGAAATAGGTATTTCAGAAAGTAATTTAACAATTTCAGCAGACGAAGGAGTAGACTGTGGAGAAGGAGCAAATATAAATGCTTTTGCAAATCAAAATGTAGATTGGCTTTGGAGTAATGGAGTAACTGAGAATTTTAGTTTCCAAAGTTCTCCATCAGAAACGGATGATTTACAGGCAGGTACATATGCTGTAACTGTGACACAAGCGCAAGGACAAGGTTGCCAATTAATCGAAGAATTTACGATTGAATCAGGTGTTTATGAACCTGAGGAAATTCGTTTTGAGGAAGTAATTTCGAATTCATGTTCAAATTCTGGAACTATTTCTATGAACCCTGATGAAGACTCTGCTGGGCAACCCTATACATACGAGTGGTTTAATCCTTTTGGATATGTAATGGGTGGAAATACGCATACACTTACTGATTTATCAGTAGGAGATGGATATAGTGTAAATGTTTATGGGCATTTAGGTTGTTTAATTTATACAAACACTTATAATGTTGAAGAAATAAACTATTCAGTTAATATAGAAACTGAAGACATTTGTGGTGAAGGTATTGGTAGTGCTACTTTAGAGTTTCTTTCTTTAGAAGAGTCTGTTTCAGAAAGTGGATATATATGGGATGATGGAACTGTAGGTAGTCAAAGATCAGATCTTTCTTCAGGTTCATATTCTGTTACAATAACTACAAATTCAGGTTGTGAAATAGTTGAAACAGTAAATATTCTTCAATTTCCACAAGAAAATTATGAGTTAATTATACCTACTGTTGATGGACAATCTCTTTGGATTACACCAGCTACCTGTGATGGTGGATTAGGAATATTTGATATTCCTTGGGTGCAATTAAGTGAAAGACCTCAAAACTGGGTGAATGGAAATATTCCACCTCATTACGAAATGTTTGGAAGTACTAATGGTATTTATCAAGAAGATTTAGCAGGTGGTTTTTATACCATTACTTATACAGATTTAAATGGTTGTATAAGTACACAAGAAATTGAAATTCCTTTTGCAGAATTTGAAATCTTTACAATAGATGAAACCACACCTTCTTGCAATGGTTTGGATAATGGTGAATTGCTTATTGAAGTAGATGTAAGTGGAATTCAAGTAGGAGATCCTGTACAAATCGTTTTAGAAAATGGTATGACATTTAATTTTCTAGCAAACAATTTTGAATTATTTGATTATAGATTAACAGGATTACCAACAGGAGAACATTCAGGATTTATTAATTTACCATCATTACAAAATAATTGTAATTTCCCTTTTACATTTACTATAGATGAAGTAGAACCAATTTCTGCTCCTCAGATTGATAATATAGTAATAGAAGAATCTTTTCTATGCTCTGGTGAAAATGCTGAAATAGGAATATATTTTTCAGGCGGTATGTCAACTTTTACATTTAGAATTGTAAAGTCAAATGGTGAAGTATTAGAATTTATAGAATATGATGAAGAATCATTTGTAACTTTATCTATTCCTACTGGTTCTTATACTCAAGTAGAACTAATTGATCATTGTGGACAATCTTTTATTAATACAGATGATTTCATTATAGAAACAGATTTTGATTATCCTGATTTAACAACTACTATGGAAATTAATCATAGTGATTTAACGGGTATTACGACAGCTGAAGCGATATGGGAAACGAATGATGGTACGACAAATCCAATTCCAGATCAAATTATTTGGTTCATGAATGGTGTTCAAGTTCCAAATCCTGATGGTAGTTTACAGACATCAATTTCAGTAAATCCTATGTCTGATATTACATATACAATGTTGTTTGGAGATTGTGAATATACTGCAGAAGGATTTTATTCAGGAGATATACTCATTTCAATTAATAGTATTTTTTGTTTAGGAAATGATAGTGAAAGTTCCTTGGTAACGTTTAATGTTGAAGGAGCTGGAGAAGAATATGATGTTAATTTTTCTAATGGAGGAACACAACAACATGATGCAACTAGCGGATTAATAACTGCAGTTCTACCTTCTGGTTCTCAAACGATTACCGTTGTAAATATTAAGTTTACGTCACAAGGGATTATTTGGCAAAATAGACAATCTTTCAATTTTACTATTCCTTCAGGGCCAAATTGTAATAATGTTTTTCTGAGTTTAAGTTCAGAATCTACTCCATGTGGAGGTATTAATACGAATATTACATCGAGTTCTCGACCTGATGAAGAGCACATTTATAATTGGTATGGCCCTCAAGGATTTACTTCAAATGAAGCAAATTTATCACCACCGCTTGCAAATGGAATTTATAATTTAGAAGTAATTAATGCTGATGGGAGTCGTTTTCTTCTTCGTGAATATTATGTTTGTTTTGAAAATTGTTTTTTACCTAACACTGGTTCACCTGAAGATCCAGCAGAATATATTTCATATTCTCAATTCGATATTTGTGATAATGATTTCGGAATAGACTCTAGGCTAGAAATATGGACTGATGATCCTCTTCAGAATACTTATTTCCAATTAAATAGCTCGCTAACTCAAGGATGGAGATTTTTTGAAGATGACGGATACATTGATCTTAAAGTTGAATGGACTGAAAATGGTATTGGTAATAACGAGGATCCAGAATATACAAAAGAAGGTTGGTTACATCTTCCTATTGAATTTTTCGAATTTAATTTAAATTCGCCACCATTACAAGACGATGAAGGAACTTATATTGATCATAGTTTAACGAATAATGCAATTGAAGGTATACATTATGGTGGAGACATTGATGATGAGAAATTAATGGACCCATCTATTGGTGATGATGATGGATGGTATTATGTACGAGTTACAAATGAAGAATCAGGATGTATTTCTTCGCGCAGATTTTTCTTTGGAGAAGGTCAATTAGATTGTATTGAAGAGACTGATGAAACAGATACTGGATCAAACAATACAGATGGAAATATAGGAGATATTGGTAATAATGATACTGGTACTGAAACTACAGATGGTATAACGCTCGATTATACTCAGGGAGATTGTAACGATAATGGAACAGATACGGATTGGGGAGATGATTTTTATACATTGACAATATCTGTTTCAAATGATAATTTTCCAGATGCTGTAGATTTTTTATATATTTTGGATGGTGGAGATGAAAGTGTACCGCTTGATATTACTTCTGAGTGGGATATTGAAATACCAGCAGATGGTTTGTCACATACTTTAGAAATTATTAGTGAAAACTTTGATAATACAGAAACGGATACTGCAACATTTACTATAGGAGCATTAACTCATTGTTCAACTGCTCCTTTAAATACTTGTTCTTTTGATATTACAATGGAACCCATTCAAGGTTGTGTAGGTAATGGATATCTTTATGAGGTCAATTTGATTGGTAATTATATTCCTGGATCAATGATCCGATTAGTTAGAGAAGATGGAGAAATTACAGGTCCAATTTCTTCTTCTAATCAAGCAGGTTCATATTTTCCGACATTATTTGGAGACAATAATGAACATACATATACTATTGATGTTTTATCTCCAGCAGATGGAAGTGTTTCTTGTTCTTATTTCTTTGCTTATACTGTAAATCTACCTACATGTTTGGCGCCACCTCAGGATCCATTTTTAGGACTTATAGACACAGATTCTAACATAGATATCTGCCCTGCAGAAATTAAAGCAGGACAGAATACAATTAACATTAAATCGTATTTTGAAATTTTAGTCAAAGAAGAAGATTATTTCTTCTCATGGTACGAATGGAGCAAAGATTTAAATGATTGGGTTTTTGTATCTACAGGCGCAGATTATTTTGTTACAATTGATGATAATTATTTATCTACGACTTATCAATTGATAGTGATGGATTCATTTGGTGTAACTTATGCTGAATCATTTACATTGAATCCTTTATCAGCAACTTACGATAATACCAATTCATTCTCTTGGATTAAACAAGCGATGTTTGATATTTGTGGTACATCAAGTAAATATTGTGGAGATACATTCCTATCGGAAATAGAAGTGCCTACACTTCAAATGGATATAGATGGAGTCAATGGATTTTTTGATGCTGTTCAAGATGAACCTTCCTTTGATAATCCAGAAGCACAATTGCTTTTAAGTGAAACGATTTTAGATGTAGAGAATGATAATCCTTGTCAAATTTGGAGATTCTGTCCAACTGATCTTGAAAATAAACAAAGTTTTTGGACGCAGGCTTATCAGGATTGTTCGAATAATCAAGTAGTACAAACCATAGTCGAATCTGAGGAAACTCAATTTATTCGTTTGGAAGAAAGTTGGAGAAATGGATTAATGACTCCCCAAGGTTTGTATGATAAGCAAGGAGAGGAATTTATTCAATGGTTTACAGATGGTGAAGATTGGAGAATCTCTAATGCTGATAATGTTGTATTCATGAATGATAATTGGAATGGTGATGGTAGTATATTTATAACAGAGACAGAAGCACTGAGTAGTTATACTTTACATTTACCTGTAATTGATAATGAAAATTCTACTTATAGTAGTACAAGTTCAACGTTGGGTTCATCTAGTACAACTTCAAGTACCAGTACATTAGAACCAGCTGGAACTCCATCAGATTCTGAAGAATCTACGATACCATTCTTAGAAAAAAGAATTGAGTCAGCAGGACATATTATATTAAAGGATTTCCAAATTAATTCTTATTATATGGTAGTTACTGGACGAGCAAAAGGTAAAGTATATTATGATGGAGTTACTGTTCTTGACTTACTTGAAGAAACATTCTTTACCCTTTCTTTATCGCCTGAAGGAGATTTATTGAAAGCGCAATATTATGAAAATGCAATTACTGATGAGAGTTTTGTTGATATCAATAATTTGAGATTAGCTTTTCATGCTCAAACAGATTGGATGGCTTTTGATGAAGGTACTTTAGATGGAATCAATGGAGGAAATGTATTTGTAATGACTTATAATGGAGTTTCTCCAATACCTTATGTTTATGATGGAATTGATATTTCATCAGGGATGACATTCCATGGCATTGCACCCAATAGTGATGGAAGTTTATTGACTTTATTGTTCTCAGGTTCTGGTGCTATTAGTCATAATGGTATTGTACTAAAAGATAACTCAAATGACTACTTACATGTCGTTACGTTAGACAATAATATGGCTTTAAAGTGGCATTATAGTTTGTATAGTGGCAATATTCATGAAGACAAAGGATTAGATATTGTTTATGATACGGAAGATCAATTATACCTAGGATTTAATTTCGAAAAATTATTGAGCTTTGGTAAAATGAAA
>JAHDFV010000218.1 GCA_020627985.1 Saprospiraceae bacterium | reverse complement strand
TATAAAGCGAAGGTTAGAATATTCCACAAATTCTAACTGAGCAGTTAAATTGTGTTTTTGTTTTTGTTTTTGTTTATGGATTTAGTTAAAAGCCGAGAGAATTCTCTCGGCTTTTACTTTTGTCCTACTAAAATCCAATTTCCTTTGACTTCAATGGGATATCCATTCGGAAACACTTTTAAAAACTTGCTGTCTTTAAATTTTTGACTTCGAGTTAAATCTTCTTCTGTTAGTGAAAGCCTATTGTATAAAAGAAGACCATTTGGTTCTAGTCGTTCTTTCAATCGCTCTAGATATTCTATGGTTTCAAATTGAGGAGGAATAAAATCATCTTCAAAAATGTCCATACAAATTAAATTGTACTTTTCTCTTGTGGTGTTTACAAAAGAAAAAGCATCTGTACAGATATAATTTATTGGAGATTCAAAATTAGCTAAGGTATATTTATTGGCTAAATAAATAATCGCATCATCAATTTCTACAGCAGTATAATTTCCCTTGGATTTGAAGGTCTGTTCAAGCATAAAAGGAATACTTCCTAAACCCAAGCCTAGTAATAAAACAGAATCTATTTCTTTCGATTTAAAATTTAATTGTTGAAATGCTGCTTTAAAATTGGTGTATAAATCATCAAAGGAGTAAACAGCATTCTTGGTAACTAATTGATAACGACCTTGAACTAAAAATACTTGCAGTTCAGGATTAAAATCACTTTCTACTGATTCTAAATGAACATCTTTAAAATAGCTCAGCCATTTTTTCCAAGTTGGCTGTTTCATTTAGGCTTTCTTTTCCCAAGGACGATGACTAGATGTCAAGTCTAAGATATGTTGGAAAATATTCTGATCCTCTGTTGTTAATTCTACTTTTCTTCTAGCCATCATAACTTTAGCGGTTTCTAAAGCTTTATTCAATTGATGCGTCATAAAACCAGAGGCCCCACCCCAAGAAAAGGAAGCAATAAAATTACGAGGAAAACCTGAACCATAAATATTTGAGGCAAAACCTATAACCGTTCCTGTATTAAACATGGTATTGATACCACATTTAGAATGATCACCCATAATTAAACCACAAAACTGCAATCCTGTTTGTTTAAATTTACCTGATGGATAATCCCAAAGTTTTACTTTAGCGTAATTATTTTTGAGATTAGAATTATTAGAATCGGCACCAATATTACACCACTCTCCTATCACAGCATTTCCTAAGAAACCATCATGTCCTTTATTGGAATATCCTGTAAGAACGACATTATTTACTTCTCCGCCTACTTTACAATAAGGACCTAAAGTAGTAGCACCATATACTTTTGCTCCTAATTTTAAAACAGAATGATCACACATTGCAAGACTTCCTCTCACAATACTCCCTTCCATAATCTCTGCATTTTTTCCAATATAAATTGGTCCTTCATTCGCATTTAAAATGGCACATTCCACTTTTGCCCCTTCTTCTAAAAATATATTTTCTCGACCAAAAACTTGATTGGTAGCACTAATTTGCTGAGAAGTTCTGTTTCTAGTTAATAATTGAAAATCTTGCTGAATGGCTTCCTCATTCTTATCAAAAATATCATAAGGATATACAATACGTATAAATGGAGTATCTTCTAAATCAAAACCTTTTAAACTATTAACCTCTTCATCTCGCATTAGTCGACTGAACTGTTTGGAATCTAACCGTGCAGCAATCAAATCGTCACCTTTCATTAATGCTTCATTGAACTCTAATTCTTCAACTAAACGAAATAACATATCAGAAGGACATACTCCTCCATTAATAACAATGTTATCATCTTTTACCACTAAAGGGAATTTTTCACCTAAGTAATCTTGAGTGATATAAGAAACCGATCCTCCCAATCTTTTCTCCCATTTTTCACGAATAGTTAAGATACCAATTCTCAATTCTCCTACTGGTTTGGTAAAAACCAAAGGCAAAAGATGGTCTCTTTTATCATCATCAAAAAGAATAATATTCGCTTCCATATTAGAAGTTGATTAAGTTGAATTAGTTTCGTTTCAATTTACAAACGTTTAAAAAAAGATGTTTGTGGTGTAAAAATAAAAAAGTCTCGAATCATTTAAGATTCGAGACTCTCTTATTTCTTCAAAAGAAATAAAATTTATTCTGCAGGACTATCCGTTTGTTCTTCCTCAGCAGTAGGTTTCTTTGCAAATTTTGAAAACTTAGCAAATTTCTTGTTAAACTTATCAATACGACCTGCTGTATCTACAAACTTCATTTTACCTGTGAAAAATGGATGACTTGTGTTCGAAATCTCCACTTTTATTAAAGGATATTCCTGACCATCTTCCATGGTAATTGTTTCTTTTGATGGTGTACATGAACGGGTGATAAATGTTTCATCATTTGAAACATCCTTAAATACAACCATTCTATAATTTTCTGGATGAATTCCTTTTCTCATTATATTATAATTTACTCAATTTCTAATTCGAAACGCAAAGATAGGTTATACTTATTATTTTTCAAAGAATTAATCCCTCTTATTCTTAAACTTCTTTTTAATATTCCTTTATTTTAACGAATATCCATATAAAAATATCCACATATATGCTATCAATTCCTTACCTTTGCAGCGTAATTATAAAATTATACTAATAAATATCCAAAAATGAGTAAAGTAACCGTAGTCGGTGCCGGAAACGTAGGAGCAACTTGCGCCAACGTACTGGCTCATAAAGATGTCGTTAAAGAAGTTGTATTATTAGACATTAAAGGCGATTTCGCAAAAGGTAAAGCATTAGATACTTGGGAGCAAGCACCTATTGATTATTACAGTACTAAGACAAGAGGTACAGATGATTATGCTGAAACAGCAGGATCTGACATTGTTGTTATCACAGCGGGAATTCCTCGTAAACCTGGTATGAGTAGAGATGATTTGATTTCTACAAATGCTAAAATTGTAACTTCTGTAACAGAATCAATTTTAAAGTACACCCCTAACCCAATCATCATTGTTGTTTCTAATCCTTTAGACGTCATGACTTATGCTGCTTTTAAAGCTGCAGGTATTGATTCTTCTAGAGTATTTGGGATGGCTGGTATTTTAGATACCGCTCGTTACCGTGCATTTTTAGCAGAGGCTTTAGATGTATCTCCAAAAGATATCCAAGCAATTTTAATGGGTGGACATGGAGACACTATGGTTCCTCTTCCTCGTTATACTACCGTTTCTGGTATCCCAGTAACTGAAATGATTGATGAAGAAAAATTAACGGCTATTGTAAACCGTACCAAAAAAGGTGGTGGTGAGTTAGTTCAATTAATGGGTACTTCTGCTTGGTATGCTCCAGGTGCTGCAGCAGCTCAAATGGTAGAAACTATCGTTAGAGATGAAAACAGAATTTTCCCTGTTTGTGCTTATGTTGATGGCGAATATGGTTTAAAAGATATGTTCATTGGCGTTCCTGTTAAATTGAATAAAAATGGAATCGGTGAGATTCTTGAACTTCAATTAAATGCAGATGAAAAAGCATTATTGAATGAATCTGCTGAACACGTAAGACAAGTAATGTCTGTATTTAACGACATGTCTTTGGCTTAAATATGTTCTTAGGAATTCAAGATATTAACCTCCTTTTTCAATATTGAAAAAGGAGGTTTTTTATTGAAAAAATTTATATCATTCAACAATATTTGGTCCACTATAATCATCGCCTAATAATTGCTTCGCTATCTCAAACCCTCTAGCTAAAGCATGATTCATATCATAATATCTAAAATCTGCTAGTCGACCACAAAGTACTATTTTGGGATATTTTTGAGCCAATAACTTATATTTAGCCAATCTATCTCTATTACTTTGAGTAAGAATAGGATAAGCATTTTCTTCAGAATTACTGGGTTTCACTGGATAACCATAGCTGATTAAAGAATCTTGGTTATGTGTCGGTAATTTTTCTTGCCAATGATCCCAATCTACACTTCTAATGTAAGGTTTGGTATTCGATGGAAAATTATAAACAGGACAATTTTGTCTTTCTGCTTTTCCTTTGAAAAATTTAGTTTCATGGCGCATTCCTCTATAATCTAATTTGCCATATTTGTAATCAAATAATTCATCAATACATCCTGTGAAAATTAATTTCTTTTCACAAGAATTAGGTACCATATCCATTTTGAAATCTATTCCGTAATGTATCGGAATATCTTTTATGATCTTTTTTACTAATGCAGTAAATCCTCCTATAGGTAAACCTTGAAAACGAGAACCGAATAAAAAATCATCATCTTCATCTTTCTTTACATTAAAACGTCCAGATAATTCTAACCATAATTTATGGGCTTCCATCCCCCATTGTTTTTCAGAATAGGATTTCACAAATTTCTCATAAATTATCTTAGGCATCTTTTTTAAGGAAGCTTCTTCAAAGTTTTTGGGAATTCCATGAAAGTGTGGTTCAGTATTTCCTTGACAAAAATGCTTGATTGCTGATTCCTTAGGTGGCCACACATAAAAATTTCCATCTATTAATGTTTGAATGCTCAGCTTGAATGGATAAAATTTAGAATAGCTTTGTAACCATTCCCATAATTCATCAGAATTGGTTCTAAAAGCATGTGGACCATGAACTTGATAAAGTAAACCAGATTCATGGAATTCGTCAAAACATAATCCTGCGGGATGATCTCTTCTTTCTAAAATCTTTACAGATCTACCTGCTTTAAAAAGGCTATTGGCTACAATTGCTCCAGTAAGTCCAGAACCGACTACTACGTAATCTATTTTTTGATGCATTATGTGTTGTTGTAATTGAGATATATTTTATAGGTTTTAAAATTACTTAATTTTTTCCAATTAAAAGTCTAAATCGAATCCATTATATATACCTTTGAATTCATATAAGCTGAAAATGAAAAAATCAAATAATACGAATAACCATTCTTTACATCCGCTTAATCGTCATTTTAAAGGTTATGATTTTGATTTATTAACAACAGCTAACCCTCTTTTAACTCCTTTTGTCTTCCAAAATAAATATGGAAATCAAACGATTAATTTTCATTTACCCCAAGCAGTTAAAGCTTTAAATCAAGCTTTATTATATCAACATCATTCCATTCAATTTTGGGATATTCCTGAAAATTATTTATGCCCTCCAATACCTGGTCGCTTAGATTATATTCATCACATTGCAGATCTTTTACAACAAAAAAATAATAATAAAATACCTTTCGGAAATAATATTTATGGTCTTGATATTGGGATGGGAGACAATTGTATTTATCCAATGACATTCAGAATATCAATGGTCTTTTGTAGGATCTGATATTGATAAAACATCTATTCAAAATGCAAAAGAAATCATTCTAAAAAATAAATCTTTAATTGGGAATATTGAGATAAGACATCAAATAAACTCTAATTATATATTTAAAGAAATCATTAAAAAAGAGGAATACTTTGATTTTAGTATTTGCAATCCTCCTTTTTTTGCTTCAAAAGAGGAAGCTAAAAAGAGTACAAAAAGGAAAGTAAAAAATCTTACACAGAATAAAGCCCAAAAGATTATTTCAAATTTTGGTGGTCAATCCAATGAATTGTGGTACGAAGGAGGAGAAGAAAATTTTATTCAAAAATTAATTACTGAAAGTAAAGCCTATTCTCATTCCTGTTTTTGGTTTACAACATTAATTTCTAAAGAAAAAAATGTAAAAAAATTAAAAGCGCATTTATCTTCATTTACACCAACTGAAGTAAAAATCATTCCGATGTCTCAAGGGAATAAAAAAAGTAGAATTTTAGCTTGGACTTTTTTAAATCATGAACAGCAAAAAAATTGGATGAAGTATAAATGGAAATAAAATTACTTTTTTACATTACATGATATTCTTTTTTAATAAATCTCTTTAAAACCTTCCTTAGATTTTCAAATGATTCTTCAGTTTGCGTTTCAATATGTAACTTATGTGTTCGATCTGTTGGAGAAACTAATTTCATTTCAATGGCTTGAAAAGTATCAAAATATATGATAAAATTATTTACATCCAAAGTCATAGATTCTATTTTATCCCAAGATAATAGATAGTCTATTTTAAATTTCCGACCTCTTCTAAAAATTATTCCTTTAGTTATTACCCAATATTTATTTTTTTGTCTAAAGCGATAATCTTGTATATCAATAATTATAAAGCAAAAGATAACAATTACAAAAAGAACAATAAATGTATTAAAAAAATATTCGTATGAAGAAATAATCAAAAATACAATTGTAGACAAAACCCCTGCTATTGTTCCTGCAAATAGTGCCATCATAAATATAGAAAACAAAATTTGTCCTGATTGACTGGAATGAAAAATCTTAACTCCTTGAAAAGGTTGTCCCTTCCAAAGTGCATCATTATACTCTTCAACTACTTTTTCTTCTTTGACTTCAACTGCCTCTTCCTCCCCAATTATTTCTAAACCGTAATCTAAGATATTTTCATAGAATTTATTTTTCATACTAGATCAATATTATGAAGTGATTTAAGGTTTATTTATTTAAATATAACATAGCACTTTTATATTTTCTACTTTTTCCGATTAAAATAAAATTTCATTAGATTAAAATTAAAATACTTTATACAATGGAATTTTTACGTAAAAAATATTGTTTTAAACAAGGAAAAATCACAGAACATGAAAAAGAAAAAAGAGAAAAACGAAACCTTATTTAAAGACCCTTGCACTTATAAAATTACGAAAGATGATTTTGTTATGATTTATAGAGATAATAAATACATCAGT
>JAHDFV010000217.1 GCA_020627985.1 Saprospiraceae bacterium | reverse complement strand
TTTAAAATCTTTT
This sequence comes from Saprospiraceae bacterium, assembly GCA_020627985.1. Classification (GTDB taxonomy): domain Bacteria; phylum Bacteroidota; class Bacteroidia; order Chitinophagales; family Saprospiraceae; genus JAHDCE01. The sequence goes on along the minus strand of JAHDFV010000217.1, from coordinate 6,754 downwards.
TGTCCAGCTAGATTTGGACCAGTTATTTGAAGCTCATTGCTAATGAGTAATCCTGCATCATTAAAGTCATTTACTACGTGCACACTTGCATTTTCCGGGTAATTAATCTCGGTAATTTCTGGCCTACCCAAAGGATCTATTTGAATATTGAAGGTGCTTTTTTCACCAATAATGCCTTCTACTCCGAAGACTGCTTCAGTTTGCTCACTAAGCCAAGTTTTGTCCGTAACATATTTATTGGTTTGAATTGGATTATTACAAAATTCAGCCACGACTTCGGACCTGATTGTACCTGCAGCAGCATCTATTTGATAGTTGTTAATACCTGAAAATTCTGCTTGATAATGTACTTCAACAATTCTATTAAAATCATCATATTTATATAGTAAATAATTATTTTCTGCATCCTTGGTAACCGCTAAACGATAATATTCATCATACCAAAATTCTTTGGCTTCAGCACCAGGTATTTTCTTGCGAATCACCTGTCCCATTTCATTATAATTATAAATATACTGCTCATTAACTGGATTTGTAATCGTACTTACTCTGCCCAATTCATCGTAGTCATAAATAGTTTCGCCACCTTCGCCTGAAATGTTTTTTTGAACTTTTCCTAACGCATCTGAGTAACTTAAACTTTCATGTCCGTTGGCATCTGTTACTTTTGCTAATCCAAAATAATCGCCACTAGTTGTTTGTGTTGAAACAGTAACATTTCCTAAGGCATCTGTTATTGTGCTAATTCTGTTAATAGGAGAATTTTCATAACCAATTTCTGTAACATCACTGCCAAGATTGAATGTGGAAGTGTTTCTAAAGTATTCATCATAAGTACTTGAAGATAACTCTACTCCATCATGCCTAACAGATTTTAAAGTTTTACCAAAACCATCATAAAAAACGGTTCCACCTTGACTTGGTGTGCCATCACTAAATGAATTGATGGTTTCTACAGAATTATTGCCTGGACCAATATTATAAATATAGTCCATGGTTTGTGTGCCATTGGCAGCCAGTGTTGATACCAGCCTACCACGTGCATCATAGGTATAATTGGAGACTACCCCATTGGCGTCCGTAGAACTGATCAATTCGAAAAATTCATTATATTTATTCGTTAAAGAAAAAGTTTCTTCTCCATTGCTAACCTTCCTTACTTTTAATTGAAATTGATCGTTCCAATCAAAATGAATTGGCAAGAAAAACTCATCTCCTCCACTATTATCTGTTGCGCCAAATTTAGCTTGACGATAAACTTGGGGCATACCATTACTATCGAAAGAAGAGAATTTACCTGTTAAAGCTAAATTTCCATTTAACAATGCATAATTGGCGATAGGAACGACCATTCCATTCACTATAGAAAGTGTGGTAAAACTTTGTTCTATTAGTGTCTCTGCAACAGGATCAACATTTATATCTGTGACATATGTTTTACTAAAAAGTGGGGTAGTTGCATTATATGAATCTAATAGGTCACGATATTCTTGATTGAAAAGGAGTACTTCTTGTTGATCCGTATCATGACGGAAGTAGTTTTCTACTTTGATAATGTTTTCATCGGAGAATTTTGTAGTTACTTCGGATGGCACAAATTTCATTGGATCACTAATATCACTATAAACGTATGTTTTTGTAGCAGATTGTATGCCTTCCTCAAAGTGATTTATTGTTTTCGATTCCTTTATTCTTACATTACTAGAAGGAAGACTTTTAGTAACAATTAAATAGTTACGAATAATTCGTTTAAAGTCGTGCTCAAAAAATTGGTAAAGTATATTAGAACCATAAACATTATGATATGTGTTTAACAAAGGTTGTAATATATTACGAAGAAACGGTACATAATTATCAATTAAAAAATAGAGAAATTTCTTTTGATAATTTCCGAAGTAATTGTACTGGTATAATTCCGATTTAAAAAATTGAATTGGCTTTTTCGAATTGGTAAAGCGTTCAAAAGAATTCGATGTTTCAGCAATATAATTTTCTTCACTTAAATCACCTTTAAATGTTCTAGAATGATGTTCTAATCCTAGTAACCAAGACTCATGAGCAAACTGCGGGTGTAAATTTCCAGGAGGTATTTCATCAATAAAGATGGAATTAATATCTGTGGCAAAGACACCTTTTTTAAAATGTTCTCGGCTATTATTATGACTTATTTCCGGTAAATTTTGTCCCATCGAAATAAATTCTTGAAAATTATCTGGCGTCGTAAAAAAGTGTTCAATTCCTCCTAAAGTACCAGATAATTCGGTAACTTTTCCGTATCCAACAAAATTATTTTTATTAGAAAATAAATCATTTTGAGGCTTTGAAGTGATCATTACTTTTTCTTCGAATCTACTAGCAATTTGATTACTTGCAAAATTGAGTCTTGCTGCATAAAAGTTATTTTTATTTTGATATATTCTCTTTGGCGCTACAATAAAAGAAGGATTACTGTATGTATAGTTTGTTATTTTAGAATCACCTTCAAAAGGATCGAATTCCATTCTTTTCACCCTTACTCCAGCACCAACAACATTATCTTCAGAAACTTCGCCTTCCGATATAACATTATGCTCGTAATCATATAGAATTTTAGCCCCTGAAGCGAAATTTATCCTTTCAATCATTCCTGTTTCTATGGTTTCTAAATTCAACTCCTCGTTTTGTCCTAGGTGGATCGTACTGGGAGCATCAACATTAAAAAAGCCAAAGTGTCCAACAATACCAGAATTTGAACCATCTACTGTACTTCCAACAATTGGCTCGTATTCAATCTTTGGAAATGGAGAGCCAGATATTCCATTGTTATTAAAATATCCAAATTCATCTTGATTAATACTAAACCGTTTAGGAAATTGTTCAATATTCCCTTTGTAATCAATACTTACAAAAGGATGAATTTCTTCATCTCGATCTATAATTTTAACTGTCCTTAAAAAACTTCTTTGCCGTTCCGCATTAAATATTTTTTTTTCTTGTTCTAAATTAATCTCATATGTTGGATCGATAAAATTATGAGTGTATAACCGAGTAAAAGTTGGAGAAGAAAATTCTCCCATTTTCTTAAAAATTCTTGGATTTTCAGTTACATTAATAGCAAACCCAAAAGGTATTCTTACTGGAAATTTTAAGCAACTTGTAAGGCTAAAATGTAGTTTTAGATACCAATTGTATTCGTACCAATGAATATCATAAAGTTCTCCTAAATTAAAAGAAACTTCTCCTTCAATGGAAATTGGGTCTGGATTAGTAGGTGTGGGGTAACAATCTACATTCACATCATCAACTAAATTTTGTTCATAGCCCAGTTCCCAACCTTTATGTAACTTATTTGACCTATGGACCTTAATCTTATCACAAAGAAAATCTCCAACTAATTCTGGCCTATTAGTGTTGTATTCTAAAAATACATTTTCATCTCTTGAAGTAGAAATAGATTCCAAATGCCATCGATTTAATCTTACTTGGGTCGCATTATAAGAAAACTCAGATCTTCCATTTTCCCATTTTGTCAATGCCAGATGAATAGGGTTGAGATCTGTATTCGCCTTTGTTTCAAATTTTGGATTAAATGAAGAACCTGTAACATTGAAGTTAGGAATTATATGTGAGTAGCTTTTGTTTGAATAATATTTTAAATTTTTTCTTTCCTTATATTTAAGATCTACTTTTTCTTTTGTATTTAATGATTCAACTTTAATCAAGTGCCAAGTTGAAGAATGTTCAGGGCCTTTTGTAAGTTTAAAATTCGTAAAGAAATTAGTTTCCACAGTATGTATTCTTTGTTTACCTATGAATGGCCATCTATCTAGTTGCATTAGATCAAGCTTGGCTTGACCGAATTCTTTTCGGTTACTATTTTTTTCTGGATAGGTATAATAATTAGGTAAATAATGATCAATACTATTCATGATATCAACAGCATAGAACGTTGAATCTCCAAAAGTATATACCAAACCTTCTGGTGTTGTCACTTCAAAAGAGGAGAGAATCTGCCTATTATTATAGGTGCTAAAGAAATGGTTAATTTTGAGGTTTTTGTCAGGGAATTGAACCGCAACTGCTTTATAGGAATCTGCAATGGCTTCTTTTTGAAGATAAAATTTCCCAGAATATCCTGGAAAGTTATAATAAAATTCATCGGGCTCTGTATCAATTTTTTTCGTTTTGTATTTAATTCCATTTCCAAATTCATGTTGAAGTGCTAACATTAATCGATCATAATTAAACGCCAAATCATTGAAAAACTTTAAGTCTTCAATCCTTCTTTGAGGATGTTTTCCGTTTAAAACATCAATAGTTTCGTCATTTGAAAGTAAATTATAAGATAGAGGGCTTTGCGTTAAATTTGTATTTAATAATACATTTGTAATTTCTGGTGAAGCTGCATGATATGCACCAATTGCTGATTCTTCATAAGCAATATGACCAAGACTTTCTTCTATTGCTACACCGAATTGATTTCCCACATCCACCATTACTGTGATTCCAAAAAATGTGAAGACTGGGATTAGTAAATTCACGTTAATCATTAATGGATTCAATGGTGACCAAGAAATTCTAAGCAATAAATCTCCTCCCAATTCCATTTCCTTAGCATAACCTTCACGAATTAAATTTAAAAACTTCCTACTATCTGACACTGGAAGATCAAATATATCTAGGTCATTCGAGCAAAAGTTAGACTCGCCAGGTACATGAATTTTTACTCCAATATCAGAAAGAAGGCGAAATCTAAATTGTAAATCAAAAATTTTTCCATTTCCTGTTCCTTCAATAGTACCTAAAAACTCATCTGGTAACCCTTTTACTACTCTTGAAATTGTCCCTCCAGCATTAAGATTCCAATTTTGTCCAACTAAAGAACCTAAATCATCCACTTTTACACCATTACTAAGACTATTTAATGAGATGGGCAATGAAATGTCATTTGCTTTTACGGTATGGAGTGGAATACTACTACTTTGCGAACCATTATATAACTCCGTACCAGCTTGAACGGATTTAATCATTTCAAGCGCAGATGGTGAAGGAGAAGATCCTCCAGAACCTTTATTCATTAAACCCGGAATTTCGTCATCTAAATAATTTAAATCAGCATGACTTCCTTCATCATCTTCTTCTGGCATATGATTACTCCCTTCACCTCCAAAACCACCTTCTTCGGAGTTAGGAATAACAAAAGGATCTGTACAATCTGGATTAATAGGAATATTGAATCCTAGATTTTCATTTAATAACTCAGCTAAATTGATATTGGCAAAGGCCGAATCAATGTCTGTTTGTAATTGATCTATTAGTGGTGTATCAGTAGGAGCATCTTCAAATAAATCTGGATTTTCATCAAAAAAATCATTAAGACCTTCAATTAACTCTGGAGACTGAAACACTTGGGTTATTCCACCTAAATCAACACAGCTGAGATCAATATCGCAATCAACACCAGATTGCAGCCATCCATTTTCAAAAACTGTATTGAACATAAAACCTATTGTTTCTGCAGACGGACCATTTGAAATGTTTACTGAATCATTAAGGCTACTTATTAAATCACTTGTTGTGAAACTTCCCCATTCGCCATGAAATAAATAATTATCATTCAAATCACCTGGATTCAAAAGATCATTCGGGTTTACAGTTAAATTATCAGGACAAGTAAAACCTTCTCTAATTGGACTAACATTAATTTCTCCAACAGATGATAATTGAATTCCACAATCTACATTATCACATATGTAAATATCTCCAATTGGTAATGTTCCATTATGACATATCTCTTCAGTATTTGAATCAAAACTGAACAATGATTCAATTCCATTTTCTATACAAATATTATTAATTCTACTGCTTAATTGTTGGTAAGAATAAAAAAGACTATTGTTAGCGCTAACCTCCACTCTTCCTCCTGGTAAGTCTATTCCTTTAAAAACAAATGGGCCATTGTTGTTGATGTTTCCATACGCATTTCTAATATCAATTATATTGAAACAAACAGAAAAAGGGACTTCTTCTCGACCGCAACATAAATCAATCTCTGGTATATAGGATGAAATATCCTGAATATTGATATCATCACAATCAGACTCCTGAGCATAAACCTGCCTTTGGATAAATGAAGATAAAAAGATCAGTAAAAATAGACGAAATAGAACTGTTGTTAATTTAGCTTTCTGATACATAACGGTCTTTTTATGACCTGCCTTGTATCTCTTCCATACCACAATCACAGCGGGAGGTTGAGGGGCAGTTGGGTTACATACACATCGTATAAAAATTACACAGTGTATAAAAACTTTATTTTTTTTTAATACTGGAAATTATTGTTAATACAAATATCTTTCCGTTTTAATATATATTTAAAAGCAAGCAATTGGATTTAAAAATTAATCCAATCGCTTGTTAATTTTTTATTAATTAGCGCATCCTCGCGATTCTAATATGTTCCACTTTACCATTCGGATAAGTGAATTGTAAAATATAGACCGCTGGGCGATTTGGTAATGTAGGTTTGAGGCTGTATTGATTCTCTCCTTTCGTACATCTCCATTTTTCTTGAAATAATTCATTGCCATTGGTATTGTAAATTTTGGCAATTACTTTACCGCTTTTATTGGCATTGAATTGTACAGAAATTTCTTTTAGAAAAGGATTTGGGAAAACAGTTAGCTGCTTTTCATAATCCCTTTTTGTAGATACGATTATAGTGTTATCATCTTCTCGAACGCTTGTCTCCACAGGTCCAGGAAGTGCACAACCT